>JAHJLF010000041.1 GCA_018821925.1 Candidatus Edwardsbacteria bacterium | reverse complement strand
TATCATCCTCTTCTTTTTTATATCTATCTAACAAGTAACTATTTATATCTTTTTTATCCAAATCTTCAATATCTTCAGGGATAGAGCAATACCAATTATTGCCATCACAAGAACTGACTTTTATGGTATTATAAAGTTTTAAAAATTTGACAAGAGGCCAAAGACGTTTTGTCTTAAGAGGGGGCAATAATGGTTGTCCATCAAGCTTTCTTGGTTGAGGTCGTTCAGTAAAACCCTTTTCGATATTATCTGATTTAATAATATCAATGTCTGGGTTTTCATTAAACCACATTTTTATGATTTCGCAATATACTTTAACTAACTCAAAATCTGACCTTGGGAAGATGCATAGATATAATCCCTTGGGAGTCAAATAATAATATTCATCGTTTTCGATTATTCGTTTTTCAATCAAATGTATATTTTCAAGGGCATCAATAGCGGGAGCATCATCTTCGAATATTTTCCTTAGTTTTCTTGCACCAACTCTAAATAAAATATCAATCACATTGTTTTCACTATCATCAAAAGTGCCTTTATAGATATATTCAAGCACAGCGAACTGCTGATCCGTTATTTTTACTTCTTCGCCCAATACAGATATTTTAGTTGTTTCCATTTTAAAACCAAATTAAATATTAAGTTTAAACCACTTAATCAGAATCACTTCGTGTTTAGTAAAAATTCCTTTATCCCCGTATATACCGCCTTGGCGATCTTCTCCTGGAAAGCCCCGTCCAGCAGCAAAGCCTCCTCGCGGGGCACGATGATGAAGGCCGGCTCCACCAGGATGGAGGGAAACTCGGTGGCCCGGCACAGCACCAGGTTGCCGTAGAAAAGGCCATGATCGTTAAGCGGCAGATTTTTCTGGAACTGGCGGTGGACCGTCTCGGCCAGCCCCCGACTATAGGGCTGGTAATAATAGGTGGAATACCCGCTGTTAAGCAGCGGGTTGGCCCCGTCCGGCGAGGCGTTGTTGTGAATGCTGACTAAAAGATCGGCCTTCCAGCCCGCCGCCCGGCTGGGCCGCTGGTAGATGCTGGCCCCCTCGCCATTCTCCCGGGTGTAGAGAACCGAGGCTCCCTCCTTTTTCAGCATCCGGCCCAGCCGCTGGGTGATCTGCCAGTTGATATCCTTCTCCAGGGTCCGCAAGGGCCCTACCGCGCCATTGTCCGGGGAATGCCCGGGATCCAGGGCAATTTTCAGCCCTTTGAAAGGATTCTTTTTATTGATGGCTGGCGGAGCCGTGAGCGACAACACCAAGGTGTTCTTCTGGTATGCCGCGCTGTAACCCCATAATTTGTTGTTGAGAGACATTTCCAATTCCACGGTGCGGCTGTCAACCTGTCTCCAGCGGATATCGTTCACAAAACCATCGGCCGGATCGTAACGCACCCAGTCCATGTCAGCCTGGACGTCATAGAGCAAGATCTTCAGGCTGCGCCCGTCGGATCCAGGAAAGACCTGATAGACCGAAGGCCGTGACAGCGAGATGCTCAGTTGACTACCGCGGGCGGCCTTGGCCGTCTTGACCAAAGCCAGCTTGGCGGTTCGAAATATTTTCCCTGCCGGGAAAAACTCAACTGAGCTTTTTTTAACCCAGGCCTCCTTGGTCTCGGTAAGTTTCAGCCGGTAATATTGGTCGTGAATTCCGTTGATCTGCAGGATCATTCCCCTGGGCATGAACATCTCATATCCCAGGCCCGGGGCAGTCTTGAGCACCGCAATGGAATCTTTCACTTTGGCAAAGACCTGGCGGGTATCATCCCAATTGCTGATGATGGGACCGGTGGAATCAATCACGGCATTTCCCAATAGATCAACCAGATAGAAGTATATTCGCTGGCTTTCCCATCCCTCGCTGCCTTGTATAAGACAGGATCCTCCGTAGATGCCGGGCACCACTGAGGTGTCGGCCGTGGAGGAATCGGAAAAAGCCAATATCTTGTCATCGGCCTCGGTGGCGGCATTCTGCTCTTGCATGGGAAATCCAAGACTCCGGCCCACCGAAAAACTGGCCTTGCAGCCGGGCGTCCCCTGGAAGGAGACATATAGGCGTTCGCCAACAGGCAAGCTCAAATTGTAATTGGGGTTGATCGAGCCGTGCAGGATGCACAGGCTGTCCGGCCTGATGGTCCTTTTGCGCTGAGCCACATTCACTTTGCGATCCAGGGTGGCGATGCCGGAGGCATCCAAAGCTGACAATTGGATGATGAACTCTCCGGAGTCAAACGGAATATAAGCCAGAAAGGCCCCTGTCTTGTAGACATCCACCTTGCGGCCGTTGACCGACAGCTGGCTGCCGGGTGTGACCGAACCCAGGATGAACGACCAGGATACCGGCCCGATATCGGCCCCCTCCGGGGGATAGACCAAGTCTATTTTGGGAGCCGATTGGGCCGACCCCGCAGCGATAAGCAGGATAAGGATAAGGCTGATTTTTTTCATTATTCTATAAACACCTTAGCGATTAATTTTAAGGCCCATTTGGCGAACTTGGCCAATGCAAAGTACCAGTTATTTGAGGCCTTATTGGCGCCGAGCGAGCGAATATTTACAATGGCGTTTTCTATCTGGCGAACATTGCAGTCTGCCTGCATGGGTCTTATGGATTCCTGCTGCGGAGGTAGATTCAAGTACTTAGTCAGTTTTTCCGCCGGCACCTGATTTCGGCGGGCGATCTGTTTTAGGGTAAGGGTGGTGTCGATCTCTATGGGCCGGGGGGAGATCTCCGATGCCCGGACAGTGGGCGCCCCGATGGATATGATCAACAGGCACAGCCCCAGCCGGGCTTCCGCTGAGATCCTTTTGAAAGGTACAATAGAGATATTATTACCTAGATGGGACATGATTTCATTATATTTCATGATATTTTGGGAGTCAATAATAGATCAATAAGATTTACTGTTTCTTCATCACATACTCGGCCGCAACATTGCCGGCCGCATATCCCGAGCTCCAGCACCATTGAAGATTATAGCCCCCGGTATCTCCGTCCACATCCAGCACCTCGCCGCAGAAGAACAGCCCCGGCGCTTTCTTGGACATCAGGCTTTCGGGAAAAATTTGCCGGCAGTCCACCCCGCCGGCCGTGACCTGGGCCTCCTTGAAAGGTCGCAGACCCTTGACATTCACCTGCCAGCGGCAGAGGTTTATCAACAAGACCTGCATTTGCTGCTCGGAGATCTCCCGGCATGACGAATCGATGTTCAAACTGCTTTGGAGCATCATGGTCAGCCCCAGCTTCTCCGGCAGCAGTCCGATTAAAAAATCCTTGGCTAGCCGGGAAGCCAGTGTTTCCCTTCTGGCCTTCAGTTGAGTGATGACCTCTGTTTCATTGATATAAGGCAGGAAATTGATCCGGCACTCCAGTCCCGGACCTGTTACCATTCGGCTGGCCTTCAGGGCCAGCGGCCCGGAGAGACCGTAGTGGGTAAACAACCCTTCGTCGATGATCTCAAAGATGGTTTTGCCGTCCCGGCTGATGGTCAGCCTAAGGTCCATCCTCAATCCCTGGAGCTTGTGAAACCAGTTCCCGGCCAGCATTACCGGCACCAGGGCCGGCTCCGGGGGAACGACGGCATGGCTCAGTTTCGATGCCATCTCGTAACCCTGCCCGGTGGAACCGAACTGCGGACTGGCCGCCCCGCCGCAGGCCAGGATGACCGCATCGGATTTATGCGAATGCCCCCTTTGGCGAACCTCCCAGCCATCAGCGGTTCTGGCCAGGGCCACTATTTCGGACCGCAGATTGACCTCCACCCCCAACCGCTCCATTTCCTGTTCCAGGCAGAACAGCACCGATGGGGCCTCGTTGCTGCGGGGGAAATATCTCCCCCGGCTGTCGGCGTAATAAGTGAGTCCCAGTCCCTCGAAAAATTCCAGTGTGCTCTCCAATCCGAAATTGTCAAGAATGCCTCCGGCCAGTATACGGTCCCCGCCGTGATAATTATCCAATGATATGTTCTGATTGGTGAAATTGCAGCGGCCGTTGCCGGTGGCTAAAAGTTTGCGGCCCAAGGAGCCGTTCTTCTCCCAGAGCCGCACCCGGCCGCCTTTCCCGGCGGCGATGATGGCCGCCATCATCCCGGCCGGCCCGCCGCCGATAATATCGATATATCTGTTCAACGCCTCATCCCGTTTTGGATTTCTTCTGTTCATCGGCTCTTCTGGCCAGCCAGTCCATCCATTCCGCCATACCCTGCCCGGTGGTGGCCGACAGTTCGAAGATGGGAGCCTCCCGGTTTATCTTCCGCACATCGGCCCGGGCCTTATCCATATCAAAGTTCACCGCTTTAAGCAGATCGATCTTGGAGAATATCACCGCCCCGGCCTCGGAGAAGATCAGCGGGTATTTGGCCGGTTTGTCATCGCCCTCCGGAACTGAGAGCACCACCACCTTAAAAGCTTCGCCCAGATCGAACTCCGCCGGGCAGACCAGGTTGCCCACGTTCTCCACCGCCAGAATATCCATCTTATCAAGCTGAAAATCCTGAAAGGCCCTGTGCACCATCCCGGCATCCAGATGACAGCCTCCTTCGGTGTTTATCTGCACCACCGGAATGCCCAGGGCCGCCAGCCGCCGGGCATCGTAATCCCCGGTTATATCTCCCTCGATCACGGCAAACTCCAGTCTGCCTTTCAGGCCGGAGATGGTCTTCTCCAGCAGGGTGGTCTTGCCGGCCCCGGGCGAGGCGATGAAATTAAGCGCCAGGATGCCGTGCTTATTGAACACTTGGCGATTGTCATCCGCCCGGTGGCGGTTCTCGTCCAGGATATTTTTCAGTATTTTGATCTCTGTCATATGCAGTGAATTCAATTATCGATTTCGATGCTGTCTATGAACATCTCCCGGCCGTCGATTATCTGGCCGCTTAAAATGCCGCATTTGGGGCAGGTAAGATCCAGCTCGTCCGATTGGTACTCGGCCCCGCAGTCCCGGCAGCGGCACCTGATGGGAACCCACTGGATGTCCAGCTCGGCCCCCTCGGCCCTGGTGCCGGGGGTCATCATCTCAAAGTTCATCTCCACCGCCTCCGGCACGTATCCGGTCAGGCGGCCGATCTTCAGGTTGATCTTCCTTATTCGCAGGGCGCCGACCTCTTCGGCCTTGGACAGGGCGATCTTGACCAGGCTCTGGGTGATGGCCAGTTCGTGCATCAGCGCATTTTTTGCTGCAGATCACGCAGCATCTTTCCGGCCACCGGATCGTTGGGATTCTTGCGCAGCCAGTCCTGCAAAATGGAGGCCGCTTTATCATATTTTTTCTGTTCCATGTACAGCTGATACAGCCTGCCGTAGGCCTCGGCCAGGTTGGGATCCTGCATAAGGGTCTGCTGGTAGTAATATTCGGCCGAGTCATACATCCGGCCCTGCTGGAAAACGCCGCCGATCTGCATCTTGGCATAGGGGTTGGCCGGGTCCTTCTCGACTAGTTTGTGCAGCCATTCGGAAGCCTTGGCGTAGTCCCCCAGTTCGGCATAGGCCACCCCCAGCCAGTTGTAGCTGGCCGGTTCGTTGGGCAGGATATTATAAGCCTGCTGAAATTGTTCGATGGATTTCAGCATCCATTCACGATAGCGGTCCTCCTTTTTGGCGGCCCGCTCGGCCTCGGCCTGCTTCCGCATGGCCATCCCCAGCTGCCAGTAGGCCACGGCGTAGTTGCCTAAAAGCCTTTGGGTGTTGTCATCCTTGAAGACTCCAGGATCGGTGATGCCCCGGTAACGGTAGACCTCGGTAATGTTCTTCTGGGTAAGCTCCAGGTTGACCTGTTTGTTGGACACCCGGGGCGTCACCCGGTACAGCAGGCCCTCGAACGACAGATGTTTCTGCAGACCCGCCAGGTTGTCGTCGGAGACGGTGACTGCGAAGTAGACCGGATATTTCTCCTTGTAATCTTTATCGAACACCAGTTTGGCAAAACTGTCGGCTGGGGCCAGCACCTGCTGGAAGGAAAGTTTCTTGCCGGCATTGGAGGCGATGATCACCCTGATGGCAATGTCGGACAATTTGAATATCTGGCGGTCCTCGGTGATATAGCCCCGGCCGGCCAGTTGGTCGATCTGGTACTCGGAGAGGTCCAGCGGGACGCCGTGGCGGATGGCCTGCTTGAGATACCAGTCGGTGTTGGCCAGCGACAGGTTGACTATCCGGACATCCTGGCGCACTCCGTTGGTCTCCTGCATGAACCACACCGGGTAGGTGTCGTTATCCCCGTTGGTAAACACGATCCCCCCCGGCTGGGCCGACTGCAGAATATTGTAGCCGTAATCGTTGGGTATCCAGTTGTCGGAGCGGTTCTTCTCAAAATAATACTGTTTGACATTGAACAGCGCTATCAGAATAAATATCGTTCCCAGGGCGATGGGCGCCAGCCTGGACCATTTGGCCGACTTTTCCCGGAGCATCTCTTTGGCGTACTGCATCAGCCGCCAGCCGCCCATCCCTATCCAGACCGCGAAGAACAGGTAGGCCGGAGCGAAGATGTAATCCCGCTCCCGGGGCTGGGGATTGGCCATGTTCAGATAGACCACCAGCCCCAGGCTGGCGATGATGAAAGCCGGGCCAACGATGGCAAAACTCTTGTCCTTGCGTTTATAGGTATGGAAGAAACCGGCCACCACCCCCAGGGCTATCAGCATGGTCGCCATCGGGCTGTTGGTGAACAGGGCCACCAGAACACCCACCACCAGCAAAACCGCCGCGGTGATCCCGAATTTTTTCTCCTCCTTTTCGATCAGGTGGCATACCGCCCCGTAAGCCCCCAGCACCACGGGCAGCGAAGCGATCCACAGGGCCGGAGCGCTGTGCAGGGCGGAAGCGCCGGGCTTGATTATTGGCGCGAACTGCCAGCTGAAATAGCGCAGGAACATGTGGCCGAACTGGTACATGAAATCCTCGCGCCGGGTGAAGAAATTGAAAGGCTCGTACTGCTTTCGCTGCAGCACGTACATCAGCGAATCCCAGTTGCGGGGGTTGCACATGTTGAGGGCCGGGTCCAGGTTGGCTCTCAGCAGCAGATAATAATTTATGGTGATCCCGGCAAATATCAGCCCGGTCGCCCAGCCCAAAAATTTCCAGTCCACCAGGGCCCGCCAATCGACCAGCAGAACGAACAGGAATATCGGCCCGGCCGCCAGCAGAGTGGACATATGCCCGGCGATGCCCAGAACGAAGAGGTAGACGATCAGCAGCAGCATCTTGCGGTTGCCCACTTTCCCGATCTGGTCCCGCCACCGCAAGGCCAGCCAGACCGTCATGGACATCATGAACATGGCGATGCCGTAGACCTCGGTCTCAATGGAATTGTCCCACCAGGTGGGGGAGAATGCCAGGGACAGGGCGGCTGAAGCGCCGGCTAGGTGAATTATTATCTCATCCAGCTTATCCTTGGGCTCCCCCTTCCAGACCACGATCAGCTTGACGGTCAGCAGATAGACTATGGCGATGGTCAGGGCCGAGAAGAACGGCGACAGCAGGTTCACCCGGAAGGCTATCTCCTTGAAGAAAGGCAGCAGCATGATGGTCACCCGGCCCACGATGGCATACAGCGGATAGCCCGGCGGGTGAGGGATGCCCAAAATCTGGGAGACGGTTATGAACTCCCCGCAGTCCCAGAAAGAGGCGGTGGGAGCCATGGTCCTCAGGTAGACTATGAAGGCGGTGAGGAATATCCCCAGCCCGATCCACAGCCTGGTCTTGGTTTCCTTGATCATCTAATTCTCCTTGATATTTATGTCAGCCGGTTTATTTTCTTTCATTTCCGCCGGGCCGGCCTTGGTGTGCAATGCCCGGTTAAGTTTTTCCCGCAGTTCCTGGATGTTCTCCAGTTCGATCAGTTTCCCGTATCGGGCGATGGAGATGGACTGTTTCTCCTCGGAGACCACCACCGCCACGGCATCGGTCTCCTCCGAGAGGCCCACTGCGGCCCGGTGGCGCATCCCGTGTTCGCCGGAGAAATTGGGGTCCTTGGTGATGGGCAGGGTGCAGCTGGCAGCCACCACCGTCTCCCCCCGGATGATCACCGCCCCGTCATGCAGCGGCCCGTCGGGCACGAACAGGGAGACCAGCAGCTGCTCGGTCAGGCGGGCGTTCAACTCCACCCCGGTTGCAGTGTAGTTCTTAAGACCGTCGTTCTTCTCCAGCACGATGATGGCCCCGTAGCCCCTGACCAGCAGGGCCTGGCAGACCTTGACCACTTCCTCTATGGCCCGCACCTCGCCCTTTAAAAATATTCCCAGAAAGCGGTTCCGCCCCAGCTGGGTCATGGCGTTGCGGATCTCCGGCTGGAACAGTATCACGAAGGCCACCACCCACACCGTCTTCAGGCTGGATATCACCCAGCTGGTGCCGGGCAGCTGGTACAGCTGGGCCACTATGGCAATGGCGATCAGCACCAGCAGGCCGAACATGATCTGGACCGCTCTGGTGCCCTTCATCAGGTGGAATATCCGATAGATGATGTAGGCCACCAGGATTATGTCCAAGATATCCAGCGGCCGCACCGTCAGGAACGACAGCACGCCGGGAAGGTGGAATGTGGGAAAGAGTTTATCCATTAACATATTCTTTTGAAAAATTAAGATACTTTTAGACCACCCTCGTCCCCTCCTTGATCAAGGAGGGGATAAAGGGGTGGTTATAGCCTGTGCCACTCTCAGCGCCTGCTTAGTCTCGGCCACATCGTGGCAGCGGATGATGGCCGCACCGTTCTGCACCGCCAGTACGGCCGCCGCCAAGCTGCCCGGCAGGCGTTCATCGGCCGGGATATCGTTGTTCAATTTCCCGATGAAAGATTTTCGTGAAGCTCCGATCACTATGGGGCAGTCCAGATCCTTGAAATAGGTCAGATTTTTTATCAGGCTCAGGTTATGCTCCACCGTCTTGCCGAAGCCGATGCCCGGGTCTATGGCGATGGCCGACCTTTCCACCCCGGCCTCCAGGGCGATCTTGATCGAGTCTTTTAGATATTTTTTTATCTCGTCCAGCAGATCGTCATACTGCGGGTCCTTTTGCATGTCCTCCGGAGTACCCTTGATGTGCATCAGCACCAGCCCGGCCTTAAACTCCGCCGCCACCCCGGCCATATTCTGATCGAAACGCAGTCCGGAGATGTCGTTGATTATGGAAACTCCTGCCTCCAACGACCTGCGAGCTACTTCGGATTTATAAGTGTCTATCGAAATCGGAATGTCAGATTTTTTTGCCAGCGCTTCGATGACCGGAACCACCCTGGCTATTTCTTCTTCAACTGAAACCTTATCCGCACCCGGCCGGGTGGATTCGCCCCCGATGTCTATGATGTCGGCTCCCTGCTCTATCATCTTTATGGCTTGAACCAGGGCCTTGTCTGTCGTATTGAACCTGCCACCATCGGAAAAGGAATCCGGGGTCAGGTTGAGGATGCCCATTATCAGGGGCTTGTCAGCCGTGTCGAATTTATATTTGCCGCATTGCCAGAACATACTATGCTTTTATCTCCCCTCTAAATAAGAGGGGTCGGGGGTGTGTCACCTCACCACCACCATTTTTGCCGTTGCACCCCGTCCTTCTGACTCCAACCGGATAAGATACACTCCGCTGGAAACCCTGTGATTGCTAGCATCACAGCCATTCCACTGTAAACTGTAAACTCCGGAACTTTTAAACTCATTTACCAGGGTCCGCACCTCCTGCCCCAGCAGGTTGTAAATCTTAAGGTTTGCAATACCCGATTGGGGGATTTGGTATTTGATGGCATTCCCGGTAACTCTTAACTGTAAACTCTCAACTGTTAACTTATCGCTGCCCGGCTTCCCCTCCACCCCGGTATACTTTGGAATGAATGCCCCGTAAACATCACCATCGGTAAAACTAGAATCCATCCGGGAGCCGACAACCAAAAACCAGCCGCCTCCGAATCCGGATCCGCCAAAGGGTATCCTGCCGACCACTGTATTAAATATTATAAATGGCGCGTCTATAGGCACACCCGCTGGAGTCCAGAATTGGCCCATTAAAGTAAGATCAACCAATTGGGTCCAGGTTGCCAAGTAGTGATCGCCATCGAAAGCGACACTGGGCATAATTGGGGCTTTCGTAGAATCACAGATAGTAATTTTCTCCTGGACAATCCCTGAAACAGTAACAAAGCGTCCAAAAAGATTCCACCCGGTGCTGTCAATATTGTTGGCCTGATCATGAAAAGCCACCAGATACCTTAAACCGTCAAAAGCAAGTGATACCGGGTTGTCACTGCGATAAGGACCGCCATCTATTAAGAAGTTCGTGCCCACCAAGACCCCTGACGGGCTTACGAACTGCCCATAAATATCCCTGCCATTGCCATCATCGCACCAAGCCGCCAGATAGTTAGTGCCGTCATAGGCGAGAGAAACTTCACGAGCAAGATTACTGCTGATCTGCACTTGGCCGCCGAGCAGAACTCCGTTTTTGCCTACCATCTGTCCGTAGAGAAGAGTATCGGCCTTGACAAACACCACCAAGTAAGTAGAATCGCTGAACGCCAATCCATATAAGCTCGACTGTTTTAAAGACACGTTAGATCCAATTGTAAAGTACGATCCCACCAGAGTGCCCGAAGGACTGATGAATTGCCCGTTGACATCGCCATTGAATTCTTTCCAAACAAGGAGATAGTTGATTTCATCAAATGCGCCCAATGGTCCGGGGAAAGCACCCTGCCTGCCAAATGATATCCTGTCACCAATTAAGCTATCCGGAGGATAGATAAACTGGACAGTAATATTGTTTTGATCAAGCGTATCGCCAAGTATGGCTACTATACCCGTGCCGGATGACCCGCCCCAGATCGCGCATGCGCTAAACGTACTATCCCTTCCCACAGCAACGGGAAATTCTACGAATTTTGCTTGGGCCATGGCAGTTGCCGCCGCAAGGCAGCACACAACCGCTGTCATCAGCCAGATGGACATTTTCTTGGACATGGTTCTCCCTTGTTTGTTTGTTAATCCCCTAAAGTTATCTGCCATATGGCAGAAACTACAGGGAATTGTAACCTTAAACGTGCGTCCAAATTTTAGCAGACCTTATCTTACCACCACCATTTTTGCTGTCGCACTATGTCCTTCTGACTCTAACCGGATAATATACACTCCGCTGGAGACCCTGCGTTTGCTTGCATCACAGCCGTTCCACTGTAAACTGTAAACTCCGGAGCTTTTAAACTCATTTACCAGAGAACGCACCTCCTGCCCCAGCAGGTTGAAGACCTTTAAACTTACCCTTCCCGCTGTGGGAATTTGATATTTTATGGTATTCCCGGCAACTTTTAACTGTAAATTCTCAACTGTAAATTTGTCGTTGCCCGGCTTCCCCTCCACTCCTGTTCCACCATTTGTTGTATGAGCGATGATGCCGCTAAAACTAAGGCTGTCGCCGTATTCTCCGGCATACCATCCGTTGTTGGCATCCCAAAAGAAAATGCTGAATACAGCGCCAGCGATTGGCAGGTTTTGCTTTGTCCAGCTTGAACCGCCATCGTCAGTATAGAGGATGATCCTATCGGGATTTTGATCAGGGATGCCATCGTTTGTCCCGATCCAACCTATGGCTGCATTCAAAAAGAAAATGCACTTGCTCTTTGAGGAGGAATGGATGCCGGTATTGGCAACCGACATCCAATTGATGCCGCCGTCAGTCGTTTTAATTATCTTGCCGCTGTCGCCAACCGCCCAGCCGTTGTTAAGGTCAGTGAACTGGATGGCCTGGAATTGGCCTGGTGTAGAATCTACATATTGCAGCGACCAGCCCGTTCCCCCATTTGTGGTGTTACGAATAAAGTGGTAAATGCTTTGGGTCCCACACGCCCAACCGTTGTTCGTATCAACAAAGTGAAAAATACCCGCCGTTTCAATCGGGCTCCACGTGTCACCACCATCGGTGCTTCGTAAAGTGCTCATGCTATCGTTGGCAGGATAGTAAATTGAGACCCAACCGTTGTTGGTGTCAACAAACTGCACTTGCAGGCCCAACGCGCCCGCCTCGGTCGAAAGCACTTTCTTTTCCCAGGCTCCCCCGCCATTGGACGTTTTGTGGATCACAGCGCCATGGGCATCGGCAAAACCTGTTCCCAGCCAGTTCATTTTCCAGCCATGAGTCTGATTTGCCCACGACATAGTAATAGACGGATCGCTCATGGAGGTCACGGTATCGTTGGGAAACGGCGTCACGACCGACCAATTGGTTCCGGCATTTGTGGTGTGAAGCAATCTGCCATCGCTGGCTGATATCCATCCCTCGGTGGGGCTGACGAATTGCACTTTGCCTAAGCCTGTGTCAGCACCAAGGGGGTTTGTCTGCATCACCCACCCCTGGGCTGAAAGAGTTGCCACCGCAAAACAACACACAACCGTTGTCATCAGCCAGATGGACATTTTCTTGGACATGGTTGGTTCCCTCCTTGTTCGTTAATCCCCTAAAGTTATCTACCATATGGCATATGCTACAGGGAATTGTAAGCTTATGAGCAAATAAAATTCTTTCACGATTTTCGTGGGAAGCCCCTATCGTCCCTTGATCAGCGACAGCGCCTCCAGCCGGGTGGACTCCCGTTTCATCCCGCCCCGGATGGCCGAGGTGACGACAGAAGAACCGGGCTTCTTGACCCCCCGCATGGTCAGGCACAGGTGCTCGGCCTCCACCACCACCAGCACCCCCAGCGGCTTCAGCTTCTTCATTATAAGATCGGCGATATCGGCGGCCAGCCGTTCCTGCAACTGCAGCCTCTTGGCCATAGCCTCCACCACTTTCACTAAGCTGGAGAATCCGGTGATCTTATTGTTGCGCGGAATATAGGCGATGTGCACCCGGCCGAAGAACGGCAACAGGTGGTGCTCACAGACCGAGTAGAAAGAGATATCCTTGACTAATATCATCTCGTCCTCGTTCTTGGCGGTGTACACCGTCAGCTGATCGATGGGATCGTCGGCCATGCCGGACAGGATCTCCTGGTACATCCGGGCCACCCGGCAGGGGGTCTCTTTCAGTCCCTCGCGCTCCGGATCCTCGCCGATGGCCAGCAGCAGCTGGCGGATGGCTTTCTCTATGCCCGCGATATCGATGCCGGCTGACGCTTTAGGCCGGGACTTTTGGGATGTCATTGTTTTTCTTTTCATCGTTCTTTTCCAGTTTGGGCGGCAGTTGCTCGCCCTTGATTATCATCTCCACCTCCTGGCCGTCTAAGCATTCCCGCTCCAGCAGGGCCTGCGATAGGGCGTGGAGTTTTTCTACATTTTCCTTCAGGAGAGCCTTGGCCTTCTTGTTGGCCCCCTCCACCAGGGAACGGATCTCGGAGTCTATCAGTTCCGCGGTCTGCTCGGAATAATTCTTGGTGTGCCCGTAGTCCCGGCCCAAAAAGACCTCCTCGTCCTTCTTGCCGAAGGTCAGCGGGCCCAGCTTGTCGCTCATGCCCCATTCGCAGACCATCTTGCGGGCCAAATTTGTGGCCTTCTCCAGGTCGTTGCCCGATCCGGTGGACAGCTCGTCGAACACCAGCTGCTCGGCCGCCCTTCCCCCCAGCATGGTGGTTATCTGGTTGATGCACCAGGTGCGGGAATAGTTATGCTTCTCGTCTATCGGCAGGGAGACCGTGACCCCCAGGGCCCGGCCCCGGGGAATGATGGTCACCTTGTGGATGGGATCGGTGCCGGGGGTCAGCCGGCTGACCAGGGTGTGCCCGGCCTCGTGAAAGGCGGTCATCTTCTTCTCTTCCTCGGAGATCACCATGCTGCGGCGCTCGGCGCCCATCAGCACCTTGTCCTTGGCCTCCTCGAAATCTATCATGAACACCTTGTCGCGGTTCCGGCGGGCGGCCAGCAGAGCGGCTTCGTTGACCATATTGGCGATGTCGGCCCCGGAGAAGCCAGGGGTGCTGCGGGCCAGCACTTTCAGGTTGACGTCCTCGGACAGAGGCTTGTTCTTGGTATGGACCTTGAGGATGCCCTCCCGGCCCACCACGTCCGGCCGGTCCACCACTATCACCCGGTCGAACCTCCCCGGCCGTAACAGGGCGGGATCCAACACATCGGGACGGTTGGTGGCGGCCACGATTATCACCCCCTCGTTCCCGGCAAAACCGTCCATCTCCACCAGCAGGGCGTTCAGGGTCTGCTCCCGCTCGTCATGCCCGCCCCCGATCCCGGCCCCCCGGTGGCGGCCCACCGCGTCTATCTCATCTATGAAGATGATGCATGGGGCGCTGCGCTTGCCCTGCTCGAACAGGTCGCGCACCCGGGCCGCCCCCACCCCCACGAACATCTCCACGAAGTCCGAGCCGGAGATGGAGAAGAACGGCACTGCGGCCTCGCCGGCCACCGCCTTGGCTAAAAGGGTCTTGCCGGTCCCCGGAGGGCCCAGCAGCAGGGCCCCCTTGGGGATCTTGCCGCCCAGCTTGGTGAATTTTTTGGGCTCCTTCAGGAAGCCGATTATCTCCTGCAGATCATCCTTGGCCTCGTCGGCCCCGGCCACGTCGCTGAAGGTTATCTTGATGCGGTCCTCGGAAAGCAGTTTGGCCTTGCTCTTGCCGAAGGAGAAGACCCCCTTCTGGCCGCCCTGCATCTGGCGCATGAAGACGAACCACAGCACGCCGATGACGATCAGAAATCCCCAGTTCATCAAAAATGACAATATCGGGCTGGGCGCGGTGTTCTCGGCCTTGATCTGGATGCCCCGGCTCTCCAGTTCGGCTATCAGCCCGGGATCCTCAATGGGCAGGTAGGTCTTGAACTTGGGGTATTCGCTGCGGATGGCCCTTTCCACCTTGACCTTGGGAGTCTTGAATTTCCCCTTGACCTCCCGGTCGTAAAAGGTGACCTGGGTTATGTTCCCGGCGTTGATCTCCTCGCGGAACTGGGAATAGATGATATCCATCTGCTTCTCCCGGCCGCCGGAGAATAGCTGATACATGGTGATCCCCAGCATGAAGATGATCACCCAGAACAGCAGGGTGCTGGTGCCGCTCCTCCAGTTGGGGACCGGCGGCAGTTTATTCATCCGCTTGTTTCTATTTTGTTTGACGGGATTGGCCATCTATTCCTCCTCGACCCAGCTTACATATGGCAGGTTACGGTATTGCTGAGCATGGTCCAGGCCGTAACCGATGACGAATTTATCGGGTATGGTAAACCCGACGTATTTTAAAATTCCCGACTCCTTCTGGCGCCGCTCCTTCTTGTCCAACAGGGCGCAGATCACCAGGCTGGCGGGGTTCCTGGTCTTCAGGTTGTCGATCAAGTATGACAGGGTGATCCCGGTGTCCACGATGTCCTCCACCAGTATGACATCCCGCCCCTTGATGTTGGTGTTCAGATCCTGCAGCAGGCGCACCACTCCGCTGGAGTTGGTCTGGCTGCCGTAGCTGGCCACCGAGATGAAATCCACCTCCAGGGGGATGGTTACGGCCCGGATCAGGTCGGCCAGAAAGACGAAAGCGCCTCTCAAGACACCGACCAATACCGGGTTTTTGTCGCTATAATCCCCGGAAATCTCCCGCCCCATATCGGCGATCCTCTGCTGTATCTGCTCCCGGGAGATAAGGATATTTTTTGAACCGTTGCGGATCATTTTATAAATTCCAGCTTCAGGATATTTTTGGTCTCCTTGTTTACCGGTGCATGGTTGGAGCGCTTCAATCCGGCCAGCCAGATTATCTCGCTCCCGCACCTGACCACCGGCCAAGAGTCGCGCTTGGCCTGGGGCACCTTGGCTTCTATGAAGATCTCCTTGGTCTTCTTCTTGTGAGACGACCCGAAGGGTACCATGGCGTCGCCCGGCTGGCGTTTTCCCACCGTTAGATCCCTATTTTTCAGTCGGTCCCAGTCGTAATAGACGGCATCGGCGCTTCGGATCAGGGTCTTTCCCAATATCTGAGATCCGATGATTTTCAATCTGATCAGATGGCTGTTAAAGGCCGTCCTCCCGGGGATCGTTAACTTTTTGGCGGCGGCCCCCATATTTACTGCCGTACTAGCCGGTGCTCCGGCGATCTCCGCAGTTTTATATCCAATGATACACCAGATTCCGGGCAATATTTCAAACCGGCTGCCCACCCGGCCAGCCATCAGATGAATACAATTTTCAACAGCCTCAAAGCTGGGGGCAACCCCTTGCCGGGCAAGATGTAGAACCGCCAGCCTCAAAACGTTCCTTTGTAACCCTTTATTATAACTATTAAATAATGATAAGTCAATATTAATTTTGGCCTTATGGATTTTGGCCGTCTGCTTGAAAGCCTGTTCAGCCAGCTGCTCGACCAGGTCCAGATCGGACCCGGCGGACTCGGCCAGATTGGATAATGATTGGATGATCTGCGGGTTGTATTTTTTCAACTGCGGGATCAGGGTCAGGCGGATCCTGTTCCGGGTATGATCCGGGCTTTTATTGGTGCTGTCCTCCCGCCAGGCGATCTTATTTACCCGAAGATATTCCAGGATCTCCTCACGGCTGATGCCCAGCATGGGCCGGATGAATTTTCCGTTGACCGCCGGGATGCCCTTAAGGCCGGTGAGCCCCGAGCCCCGGATGATGTGCATCAGCACCGTCTCGGCCTGGTCGTTGAGGTTATGTCCGGTGGCGATCTTTTGGCAGTTGTATTTATCAGCAGTTTTGAGAAGAAACTCCCGCCGAAGTTCGCGGGCCGCGGTCTCAATGGAAAGCTTCTTCCTCTTGGCGTATCCGGCCACATCGCGTTTGGCGGAGATCATTTTGATCCCCTCTTTTTTGGCCAGGGTCTTGGCGAAAATCTCGTCCTTATTAGACTCCGCACCCCTCAGGCAATGGTTTAAATGCCCGGCAATTATATTTATCTTTAATTCATTCCGCAGGGCCAGCAGGGCATACAGCAGAAAGACCGAATCCGGCCCGCCGGAAAGGGCCACCAGCACCTTGTCCTTGGGCTTTATCAGCCTGCGGGAAATGATGAATTCCCGCATTTTATTTAATGGTGAATTATTGAACATTTATCATGAATGATAACATATAAGGCCTGTTCTGGCAAGGATAAATGAAAATAAAATGGGCGGCAATTTGCCGCCCGGGGTTTAATTGGACAGGGATATGTTGAACAAAACGCGGAATTTGTTATCTTTCTTTTTTCGCATTTTCATCCATTTTATCACTAAATAACGAAGGCAGTTTATCGTTTATAAAAGAAGTCAATCCCTTGTTAGGGAATATTTTTTCAACGATAAATTTATCAACAATACTTATTAATGTTCCGCTTATTGGTTCGATACCACCAATGCCCGTTGATGCTAACCATCTTATAATTTTCATTCCAGGCTTATTAAGCACAACACCAACTCTATTTCTAAAATCATTAATAATTCCATTTATCTCTCTATCAGAAATACTATCAACCGACCATAGCCAATCTCTGAATAAAATACATTCCTGACTATCACGCAATTTTATTAATTTGTCAACATTGACAGTTACATCAGTAAAATCTGGGAAATTTGCAATTTCAATAACTTTATTAAAATTATTTATCGGCCTTCCTGTAGAAAAATGCCTGGCAATTAGAGTTAATTTATTTTCATATAGGGGGATCTCTGCCTCCCTGAAAGCTGACATTGTATTGTATTTTAACATTTTATATAAATGACGGTTGAGAGACAAAACACTAAATATTGATTTTTTTATTATCATCCTTTCGGGATCATCTTTTGACCCAATAACCTCATTAATATTCGATTTTATTTTATAACCATCAATACCCGTGTCGATTTCCACTTTAATTGACTTTTCATTTAAAAATTTACCATAATTAGAGTAACAATAATGGTTAATACTTTGCGATAGTATATCACTTTTAGTAATATCGCTATCAAATGAACTCAGGCACTCATTCATCTCTGCTTGTTCATTAGTGAAAAAATGGTCTGCAATTAAGCCTTTTAACTTTATTTTTTGCTTGTATGTAATATTTTGAACATCATTAACATTAGCAAGGCATTTACTTACAGCCTCGTCAACATTTGAAGGTTTTATTAATGCGACTTTAAATATATCTTTGGGGAGTTTTCCCTCATCTTTTAAACCAGGCAAAATAAAATCAAAATTGAAGCTAATTACTTTGTTTTCTAATAATTCCTTAAACCCATAATAACCAAAAATATCTATTAATACAGGAATTTCTAAGCCATACGATTTAATAATAAAATGATCTAAGACGATAACATTTCTTATGATAGCATCCCTATCAAATTCTAATTTATCACCAGTTAATTGGTTACATACTTCATGAAGGATTCTTTTTCTTATATCCCCAACTACCTTCATAGAGACCTCCAAAGTTATTTTTTACAGTTCCCAACTTCGTTGTATTATCCCTCAGAACATCAAACAACTTTGCCGAAACCGTATAAGCGTCCGGCCCATTTACCTTGCGATCTTTGTATGATATATCTAAACCCATTAATAAGTCAATAGTAAAACTTTGTATATTGCTACTAAAAAGTTTAGCCCGGCCTGATATTCAAGCCGGGCTATGATTATTTCAATAATCTAAAGTTTATAATGATCCCTGATCAACTGCACCGCTTTTTAATGGGGGCACACTTGTTTATTTTCTTGGTGTCTTGGTGGTTAAATAGGCTATCGCGCACAAATAAATTTTAAAACCACTTCAACAGGTAGGCCATCAGTATCACCCCCAGCAAAGCGATGATGTTGAGCTTGAAGGTGAATCCCAGGGTCAATGTCATCACTAACAGATTGATGGTAACCGGCGGGCTGACCCCCGGAGTCACCGCCTTGGTGAAGAAATCGTGCACCACGCCGCTGGGTAGAAGATATCCCACCAGATCGCCCACCGCGCTGCCCAACAGGGCCCCGCCCAGCAGTATCAGCAGAAATAAACCCACCCCTCTTCTTTTAAGAGCCATAACTCACCCCTCTTTTCAAAGGCCGATAATATCGGCCTTCCTGCCGCAATTTTGGCAGTTCTTGTTTTTTATTCCGGTTATTGTTGTCCGGTATCCCCGGCGTTCTATCAGTACCTTCCCGCACTGCGGGCACTTGGTATCCTCTTTCCCCGGCAGGCTGACATTTCCCAGATAGACGTATTTAAGATCCTGCAATGACCGTTCGTGGAACTTAAGCAGCGTGTTTTCAGGCGTTGGTTCGATCCGGGTCTTATACTGCGGAAAATACCGGGAAAGATGCAGCGGGATCAGCGGGTCCACGCTTTTGATGAATTCCGCCAGGTCGTCCAGGTTCTTTTCCGAGTCGTTCAGCCCGGGGATCACCAGGTTGGTTATTTCCAAATGACATTTACCGTGCGCCGTCTTTATGGTGTCAAGTACCGTTTTTAGGTCGCCCCGGCAGGTCTTTTTGTAGAAGACGGCGTCCATGCTCTTCAGGTCAATATTCATGGCATCTATCAGGGGCAGGATCTCCTCCAGCGGCTCCCGGTTGACCGTTCCGTTGGTAACCAGCACGTTGGCCAGTCCCTTCTCACGGGCCAGCCGGCAGGCATCCAGCAGATATTCGAACCAGATGAAAGGCTCGGTATAGGTATAGGCGATGCCGATGGAGTCAGATTTGATAGCCAGATCCACCAGCTTTTGCGGTTCGACATATTCTGTCGGCACCTCCCGCTGGGAGATCTCCCAATTCTGGCAGAACTGGCAATCCAAATTGCAGCCGTTGGGCCCGGTGGACAGTATCTGCTTCCCGGGATGAAAATGAAACAGCGGCTTTTTCTCGATGGGATCCATGGACAGCGAGACCACCTGCCCGTAGCTTAGGGCCTCCAGCATTCCGTTCTGATTTCGCCTGACCCAGCACAGCCCGGCCTGGCCCGGAGCTATCCGGCAAAGGTGGGGGCACAGCAGGCATTGGACAACATCGCCCCCGGTCTTTTTATAATATTTTGCTTCCATTTTACTTGGCAGGGATATTCTGGGATTCGTTAGACCACCCCTTAATCCCCTCCTTAATCAAGGAGGGGGCAGGGGGAGGTCTATTTCTTTTTCCTGGCCGGCTTTTTCTCCGTCAGCTTCAGCAGGCCCTCCCAGCGGGGATCCATGGATTCCTTGCGGCACTTGCATTTCCCGCTGTTGAGATCCTGGCCGCAGCCGGAACATATGCCCCGGCAGTCGTCCGAACAGAGCGGCTTCATGGGCAGGGCCAGCATCATGGCCTCCCTGATGTCCGGCCAGATATCCAATTCGTTGCCCTTGTAGGCTATCACGTTCAGATCGTCGGATTTAAGCTCCGCCTCTTTACCGATCAGAGCATCCTCCAGCTTTCCGGTGCGGTAGAAAAGCTCCACGGGCTGGCTAACGGCGCACTCGAAATCGTTCAGACAGCGGGAACATTCCTGGAGGGCGGTAAAATTCAGCGACCCCTTGACCCTCAGAGTGGTGCCGCATTTCTCGATGATCAGATCGCCCGAAAGATCGGCAAAGTCCGGAGGATCCCCGATCTGGCCTTTGCTTTCAACCCGGTAGGAATTGAAACCCTCCCTTAATTCATTGACCCTGATCTTCACTTTATACCGCGTAAAATAAAACTGAACTCATTTATATTTCTTGCCCCACTCTTTCATAAGCCCGAAACTGAATGAAATATTGTTTTCTTTTTGGTCGTCGGCTTTTGAAAGGCTGCATCCGGAAAACATTTTTATACTTTTCTTTTTATTGAATGGGATAAATCCCAATGCAAATCCATAATCAATCACATTATATTTCCTTAATTCATCAAACTGATCGTGATACCAATCATAATCGTTGATTATCACGTTGTATTGATATACCGGCACCTGATAAGAATTTGATTGGCAATGGTAAATATACTTGAAATAAAGCTGCGTCGACAACCGGTGAGAGATCGGGAT
Organism: Candidatus Edwardsbacteria bacterium; assembly: GCA_018821925.1. Lineage (NCBI taxonomy): Bacteria > Candidatus Edwardsiibacteriota > Candidatus Edwardsiibacteriota bacterium. Next base: position 37,341 of record JAHJLF010000041.1, on the reverse strand, counting down.
GCTCAGGCCAAAACCCAGCGGAACTTCAAACCCGGAATTCTCATAGTTGACAGACATGGGACAATACGGCATGTCTTCGGGAACCGCATAGTATTGTATGTGGAAAGCAAAACTGCTCCAAGCATAACCTGCTTGCACCGCTAACGAAGGCCGTGACGATACAACATTGCCCAAGCTGTCTTTTTGATCTCCGTTTATAATATTATAAGTAATATTGACAGCCGTTCGGCCGGATTTCCCGTTATCCACCTTTTCGTTGTATTCAGCATCAACGGCATAATAGGCAACATCAAAATCAATACCGATATTGTCAATAAAACATCGGCCGTATCTTAATGCAGCGCCCAACCCAGGCTTCCCGTTCCAATCCGGGCCGATATATTTTGAACCGCCCGGAAATAAGTAAATACCATTCACTGACAAGTAACTGCAACCTTTTTGATTATTGACCCACAATTGCGAAGGTGGTGTGTTTTGAAATGCAAATATATCAGCTTTTGCATTTTGAGCGATTAAAATAAAAAGCAATAAATAAGGAAACAGATTATTCTTAATAAAATATTTGAACATATAAACTCTGTAAAGATTATTTCTGCTTCTTTTTATCCAGAGCCCATTGGTAGGCCTCATCCCTCATATTGTTCTTGTACCCGGCATCCTGGAAGGAATATTTGAAATTGGTGTGCACATCGTAGCGCCGCTCGATGATGGCCACCACGTCCTCGGTGAACACCAGCTCCTCATCGGTGGGGATGACGAAAATCTTGATCTTGGAATTCTCGGCCGAGATCAAGAATTCGTGGTTGCGGCTCTTGGCCGCATTGTTCTTCTCCTCGTCCAGCACAATCCCCATCTCCTCCAGTCCGGAGACGGCCTGGATCCTGAGCCGAGGCCCCATCTCCCCCACCCCGCCGGTGAAGACGATGGCATCCAGGTGTCCCAGCGCAGCATAGTAGGATCCGATGTATTTACGCAGTTTGTAGGCCTCAATATCGAAGGCCAGCCTGGCCCTTTCGTCGCCTTTGTCCATGGCCTCCTCGATGTCCCGGCGGTCGATGTATTTTCCGGAGATGCCCAGCACTCCGCTCTTTTGAAGGTATATGGACTCCACCTCCCTGGTGGTCAGCTTCTCCTTGTTGCAGATGAACGGCATCAGGCCGGGATCCACGTCGCCGCTGCGGGTGCCCATCACCAGGCCCTCCAGGGTGGTCAAACCGAGGCTGGTGTCGTAGGAACAGCCGTTCCTGATGGCGGCCAGGCTGACCCCGTTGCCGATATGGCAGGTGATCAGGTTGACCTCAAAGGGATTCTTTTCCAGCATCACCGCCGCCCGGCGGGCCACGTAGAGGTGGGAGGTACTGTGGAACCCGTAGCGCCGGACCCCGTATTTCTCGTACCACTCGTAGGGCACCGGGTAGATATATGATGTCTTGGGCATGGTCTGATGGAAGGCGGTGTCCATAACCGCCACATGGGGGATGGTTGGCATCAAGGCCTGGGCGGCCCGGATGCCCAGCACATTGGGGGGATTATGCAGGGGCGCCAGGGCGGACAGATCCTCGAAGGTCTTGATGACATCCTCGTTGATCAGGGTGGATTTGGCGAATTTTTCCCCGCCGTGCACCACCCGGTGGCCCACCGCGGTGATCTCTTTTACATCGGAGATGACCGGGCGATCCTCGTGCAGCAGGGTGTCCAGAATCAGTTGGATGGCCACCTCGTGGCTGGGACATGATCGCTCCGCTTTGTGAGGCTCCCGATGGGGCACCTCGTGAATGATGAAGGAACTTTCGGAGGAGACCCTCTCCACCAGACCCTTGGCCATGATCTCTTTTTTGGTATAGTTATAAAGCTGGTATTTGACCGACGAGCTTCCGCAATTGAGCGACAGCACTATGATGTCGTTAGCCACTTGTGCACCTCTTGAAATATATTTAAAGGTTTTTGTTAACAAAATAAGACCCGATAACCCCATCGCCTCTTAACCCAGCCCTTCCTCCTACGCTTATGCTGCGGCGGACAAATAGTGGTTGGGTTAAGGGTACCAAATCAATTTATTACTTCGCGTTTAAATAGGTCAATAGCATATTGTCATGCCATCCCCGTATCAGGTACGGGATAAATTCCGAATGGCATCCAGGCCTGGATTCCCGCCTTTGCGGGAATGACATATTGCTGTATTTAGTTGCTGGAGTAATAACTATTTGGCCCGTATCCCGATCACCTCCTGGCGAACGGCATGCTGTAGATCCGTTTGATCCGGTGGCGGATCCTGACCAGGGCGCTCTCCTTGAAAAAGAAATGCACCTCCCGCTGGGCCGATTCCGGGGAATCGGAGGCGTGGACGCAATTGAAGCGGGTGGCCGTGGCATAATCATGGCGGATGGTGCCGAAGGCGGCCTGGTCGGGATCGGTGCTGCCCACCAGCTGGCGCAGGCTGGCGATGGCGTTCTCCCTCTCCAGCACGCACAGCACACAGCGGTCCGAGGTCATGAATTTCACCAGTTCTTTAAAAAATGACTTTTTTCGGTGCATCCGGTAAAACCCCCTGGCCTGGATCCCGGTCATTTTTACCATCCTCATGGCTATGAACAGGAAGCCGTCCAGCTCCACCCGGTGGAGGATCTCGCCGATCAGTCCGCGCTGCACGGCATCGGGCTTGATTATAAGCAGGGTCCGTTCCATAGGCCCCTTGGGATGATGGCCGGTCATTTCTTGGCTTCCTTTCCCAGCTGAAAGCCTATCTCCAGGGCTTTCTTGTTCTTCTCCTCGGTCCCCTTGGGTATGCGGGAAAACAGTGCTTTCTCCAGGGCCTCCTTGCTGACCACCCCGGTGATCTCGGCGATGGCTGCCAGGGCGATCACATTGGCGATGATCTCCAGCCCCACCTCCTCGCGAGCCTTCTGGCTTAAGGGCAGGCTGATCACCCCCGGCTGGTCGACATCTTTGACATACCAGGAATCCACTATGGCCACGGCATCGGGGTTGAGGTCGCTGCTGTATTTTTCCCAGGCCTCCTGGGTCATGGCCAGCAGGATGTCGATGGCGGTGGCCTTGGGGTAGAATATCTCCTTGTCGGAGATGATAACCTCGGCCTTGCTGGCCCCGCCCCGGGCCTCCGGCCCGTAGCTCTGCGACTGCACCACGCACTTGCCATCGTAGACCCCGGCGGCCTCGGCCAGTATTATCCCGGCGGTGATCATCCCCTGCCCGCCGGAGCCGGAGAGGCGTATCTCGTATCTGTTCTTCATTTTATATCCTCTGTTGGGGCCGATATATCGGCCCTTACTTTGTTGGGGCGCGGTTACCGCGCCCTTACTGGTTATCCGTTTATCTGTTGGGGCGCGGTAGCCGCGCCCTTACTCCCGGATCCCCATCATCCGTTCCCTATCATCCGATCACTGTTCCCTACTTCCCCTGGGCCTTTTGTATGATCCGGTTGTAGATCTCGGTATAGGGGATGGTCTCCACATCGTGGAAAATGCCGGTCACTATCTTGCCGGTGACCTGATCCATCGGCAGTTTTTCGGCGGCCTTGATATTGATGGTGTTGGCCTTCTGCCATTGCAGCATTTTGACCGCGTTGCCCTCCTTGTTCAAACGGCCATAGAGGGTGGGACAGGGACTGATGGCCTCCACCACTGAGAATCCCTTCTTGGTCAGGGCGGTCTCGATCAGCTTTTCCATCTCCATCGCGTTGTAGGCCACCCCCCGGGCGGTAAAGGCCGCTCCGGCTGCCTTGGCCAGGGCGCAGGGGTCGAAATCCCGCTCGGCCGTGCCGTAGGGCGCGGTGGATGCCCGCTTGCCGATGGGGGTGGTGGGAGAATATTGTCCGCCTGTCATGCCGTAGATATTGTTGTTCAACAGGATGACCGTTATGTCGGCGTTGCGGCGGGCAGCATGGATGAAATGATTTCCCCCGATGGCCAAAGCGTCGCCGTCCCCGGTGATGACTATCACGTGCAGTTTGGGATTGTGCAGTTTGACCCCGGTGGCAAAGGCGATGGCCCGGCCGTGGGCGGTGTGCAGGCTGTTGAAGTCCAGATACACCGGCATCCGGGAGGAACAGCCGATCCCGGAGACCATCACGATCTCATCGCGGGGCCAGCCCAGTTTCTGCACCGCCCGGATGATGGCCCCCTGAACGATACCGTGGCCGCAGCCCGGGCACCAGACATGGGGGAATTTCTTTCCCGGCCGCAGCATTTCGTAGGATGGATGCATTCTCATTTCGTCACCTCCACAATGGCGTTCAGCACTTCGTTGGGGGTCAGCATCTCGCCATCGTAGCGCTGGACCGGAACCACTTTGGTGTGGGACTGGTTTAACCGCTGAACCTCTCCTAACAGCTGTCCCTGGTTGATCTCGGCCACGATCATGACTTTGACCTTGCGCAGCACTTCTTCGATGGCCTTATCCGGGAACGGCCAGATGGTGGTGGGCCTCACTAATCCAGCCTTGATGCCCTTGGCCCGGGCCTCTCTGATGGCCTGTTGGGCGCTGCGGGCGGCCCCGCCGTATGAGAACACCGCTATCTCGGCGTCATCCATGAATTCCTTATCTACCTCGATCAGCTCCGGCCGGTGTTGCTCCACCTTATCCCGCAGCCGGTCCATCTTCCACTTGATCTCGTCCGACCTTCCGGTGGGGAAGCCGCGCTTGTCGTGGGTCAGCCCGGTGATATTAAAGCGGTATCCACTGCCCATGGAGGCGTACGGCCCGCCCACGCTGGTGTCGTCTCCGTAATGCAGATATCCCTCCGGTTTGGCGGTCGGCTGGGGATGGGTATAAACCTCCAGCTCCCCGGGAGCCGGGATATCCATCTTCTCCCGCATATGCCCGATGAACTCGTCTAAAAGCAGAATCACCGGCATCCGGAATTTCTCGGCCAGGTTGAAGGCCCTGACCGTAAGCTTGAACGATTCCTCCACCGAAGAGGGGCACAGTGCGATGGTGCGATGGTCGCCGTGGGTGCCCCAGCGGGTCTGCATCACATCGGCCTGGGCGCCCTTGGTGGGCAGTCCGGTGGACGGCCCGCCCCGCTGAACGTTGACGATGACGCAGGGGATCTCGGCCATGCAGCCGTATCCCAGAAGCTCCATCATCAGGGAGAAACCCGGCCCGGAGGTGGCGGTCATGGCCTTGGCCCCGGCGGCGGCGGCCCCCAGGATGGTGCCAATGCCGGCGATCTCGTCCTCCATCTGGATGAACTTGCCGCCTTTTTTCGGCAGCATCAGGGCCATGTCCTCGGCGATCTCGGTGGAGGGCGTTATGGGATAGCCCCCAAAGAAATCGCATCCAGCGTAGATGGCCCCCAAAGCGCAGGCTTCGTTGCCCTGTAATAATCTGATGTCTTTATTCATTTCTTCTTCTCCTTGGTAACGAAGATGGCCAGATCGGGGCATCTGATTTCGCACTGTTTGCAGAGAATACAATCATCGGGACGGGCTACTATAGGCTTGCGGTCCTCGCCCATCTCCAGAACGTTCTTGGGACAGAAAGTCACGCAGATCTCGCAGGATTTACACCAGGGCTTGTAGACATACACCGGCAGATCATAGCCCTTTCTGAAATCCTCCTCGATGATCAGCCTGGCCTTCATCACATCGGTATTTTTGGCCATAAAGCCTCCAAATATATTAAATGTTTTAATTTAACAAATGTGTTGATTTTTTCTTCCTTTTGTTATTAAGAGAGTTTGGCAAATAAGTTGATCATTATATAATTGCACGGTTTCGTCAAAATTCTTCAAAGAGTTCCTTAAACGTTTAATGGTCATCCCCCTTGCCTTTTTTATCACCTGCAGTGAAACCCCGGCCTTTACAGCTTCCCTAAGAGTATATGAATATCCTTTTTCGTTTTCCGCTAATTCTTTTTTTAGATATTTTTTTAATTTTTCCACATTAGAAAAAGGCGATCCCTGCGTTACCTTGCCCATTATTTTACTTTCTACATTGCTTAGACCATAAGATTTAAACAACGACGGCAGTTTTACGGCAATAAATTCATCAATGCCATTTATTTTGCGATATTTTATGATTTTATCCATTATAAAATCATAAATAATTTCTGCTTCCTTTTCCTCCGGCTTATCCTCATTGGGCCTATATACATTATGATGATCATATTGAACCACTGGTTCAATTGCTACGATCAATCCACCAGGCTTGGTAACCCTTATCATTTCTTTTATAATTTTATCAGGCCTGGGTAAATTAATAAGCACCGTTTGTTCTATTACTAAATCGAAAAACGCATCGGGAAATTTCAGGGAATATGCGTCCATCGCCGCATATTTAATTTTTTGTTTCGCAATACAAGATTCTTTTGTCGCCAGCTTTATTAATCTTTTATTAATATCAATGCCTGTAATGTCTATTGATTTCTTTTGGGCATACAGCAATCGTGCAATATAACCTAATCCGGTTCCAACATCCAAAATCTTACTGTTATTTTTTATTGAAAGAAATTTAAAAAATATTGGCAAGAATTCATTATCAAACAAATTCTTTCTGCTGAGTTCAAGATAATCTTTTGTCCAAACTCTTTGTTTAGGGAGATTTTGCATAGCTTTCATTTGCTAAATTCTATATTTTCCGGACATGATGCATCATGTCCCTGCAACGCCCCTTCCCGCCTTTCATTTGTCAAATAAGGTGAATTCCTCAGGGCGGGCTCTGGGAAGGGGACGGGGGTTAGGTCGGTGTTACGCCGTGATCCGGGTCCCCGCCTGACCCTTCAGGGCCTGGGCCGCCTCTTCCAAGGAAGTAATGATCACCTGCTTCCCGCCGTATTCCAAAAACTGGATGGCGGCCTCGATCTTGGGCCCCATGCTCCCGGCGGCGAAATGGCCATCGGCCAGGAATTTTTTGGCCTCGGCCAGGGTGATCCTGTCCAGGTCCTTCTGATCCGGCTTTTTATAGTTCAGCGAAACTTTTTCCACCGAGGTCAGTATCAAGAGCGTCTCGGCCTCAATATCGCGGGCCAGGACTGCCGAGGCCCGGTCCTTGTCTATTACCGCATCCACCCCTTCGTAGCTCCCGTCAGTCCTGGCATAGACCGGCACTCCTCCGCCCCCGGCGGCGATGACGATGGTCCCGGAATGCACCAGTTGTTTGATAGTCTTGCGGTTGACGATGGAGCGGGGGATGGGGGACGGCACGAAGCGGCGATAGCCCCGCCCGGCATCCTCCCGGACCACCCAGCCGCGCTTTTGCAGGGCCTCCACCTCCTCCGGTTGGTAATAGGGTCCGATAGGTTTGGAGGGATTCAATATCGACGGGTCGTCCTTGTCCACCACCACCTGGGTGACTATGGTCACCACCTCCCGGCCGATCTTTTCCTTGACCAGCTGGTTCTGCAGGGACTGCTCTATCATGTAGCCCATCCCGCCCTCGGTGTCGGCCACGATCACACCCAGCGGCAGGGCCGGGATGCCGTCCGGAAAGGTGCGCTCCACCCGGAGAAGGGCGTTGCCCACCTGAGGGCCGTTGCCGTGGGAGATGGCCAGGTTGTAGCCTTCCTTGATAAGCTCGGTAATGGCCTGCACCGCCTGCCTGGTGTTGGCGAATTGCTGGCCTATGTCTTCCTTGCCTGTGGCGCCGATGGCGTTGCCGCCCAGGGCCACCACCGCGGTTTTATTTTGGGGCATATCTTTCTCGTTAGTGGATAATAAATGTAGTTTAGGGAATGGGCAACCTTTTTGACATGATTCACATGATGATTGGAATTCTCGATCGAAACCCCGTAGTTCAAGGATGAGCGTTTCATTAAAAAATATCGTAACTGTTCAGAGCATGCATCAGAAACGTTGTTTTATTTGTGAAGTACCCTGCACCAAGAGCATAGGGTGTTGCAAATTATGAAATCAATAATTAGCATGATTATGTCATTCCTGCGAAAGCAGGAATCCAGGTTTTTTTAGTGGATTCCCGACTACTCGGGAATGACACAAAGTGATATTCTTTTCCCAAAAGTCAATATTTTCTAAAATTCAGAAGGCTGAACGCCGTCCTGTCTAATTGGTTTCCAGCTTTTCTGGTTTGGTTGATATCACGGCAAAGACCCCATCCCCTGCGTCATCGGGAAATCTCCTGAAAGCACAGAGGAATGAGGCCGTTGCGATGAGTCGGGGTTTTTATTTCTTGATGATTTTCCTGATGGCCGCACTTAGGTCGGGCTTGGAGGTCTCCTTCAGATCGTAGCTCACCCTCACCGCCGGTTTGGGAAATTTTACTAAGCGGCGCAGGTCGATGGGCGTTCCCACCACGTACATGTCGCAGGGGGTCCGGTTGATGGTGGCCTGAAGGTCGCTGATCTGCTTGTCGGAATAGCCCATGGCCGGCAGCAACACCCCGATGCCGGGATATTTCTTAAAAGTGTCGGCGATGGTGCCCACCGCGTAGGGGCGGGGGTCGATCATCTTGGCCACGCCGTGTTTTTTGGCCGCCACCACCCCGGCGCCGTACTTCATCTCGCCGTGGGTCAGGGTCGGGCCGTCCTCGATCACCAGCACCCTCTTCCCTTTTAGGCTCTTGGGCTGTTCCACCGTTACCGGCGAATCGGCGTCGATGACCAGCGCCCGGGGGTTGGCCATTTTGATGTTGGCTTTGACTGTTTTGATGTCCTCCTTGCGGGCGCTGTCCTCCTTGTTGATGATGATGACATCGGCCCGGCGCAGGTTGACCTCGCCCGGATAATATGACAGCTCGTGTCCCGGGCGGTGCGGATCCACCACCACGATCTCCAGGTCGGACTTGTAGAAGGAGAAGTCGTTGTTGCCGCCGTCCCAGACGATGACATCGGCCTCCTTCTCGGCCTGGCGCAAAATGGCCTCGTAGTCCACCCCGGCGTAGATAACGTTGCCGCGCACCACATGCGGTTCGTACTCCTCCATCTCCTCGATGGTACATTTGTGCTTGGCCAGGTCTTCCACCGTGGCAAAACGCTGGACCTTCTGCTTGACCAGGTCGCCGTAGGGCATGGGATGGCGGATGGCCACCACCTTCTTGCCCATGGCCATCAGGATCTCGATCACCCGGCGGGTGGTCTGGCTCTTGCCGCTGCCGGTGCGCACCGCGCAGACGGAGATCAACGGCTTGGTGGACTTGATCATGGTATCCTTGGGTCCCAGCATCATGAAGTCCGCCCCGGCGGCGTTGACCACGGCCGCCTTGCCCATGACGTAGGCGTAGGGCACATCGGAGTAGGCGAACACCACCTGGTCGACCTTCAGCTTGGCGATCAGCTTGGTGAGGTCCTTCTCGTCGTAGATGGAGATGCCCTTGGGATAAAGCTTTCCGGCCAGGGCCGCCGGATATTTACGCCCGGCTATATCGGGGATCTGGGTGGCGGTAAAGGCCACCACTTCGTAATCCTTGTTGTTGCGGAAATAGGTGTTGAAATTATGGAAGTCGCGCCCGGCGGCTCCCATGATCAGAATTCTTTTTTTGGACATCTGTAGGTTCTCCTGTTTATTTGATTCATTTATTTTCGGTTAAAATAAAAAGGGCAATGCCACGCAGTAAAGTAAATAATACAGCGATTGTGCAAATGCCCGAAATGTTTCTAAATTCAGTCGAAAGGGTCTTCCCGAAGCCAGTCTAATATGTAATTACGTGATAACGACATACGGAATATTTCCATTTGTGAAATTAGAGTTGTATTTTAACACCAATAAACGTTTATGTCAAGGATAAAAGGACAGGATATCGTAACAGAAGAGGATATATAAGACCATAAAATTTAAGGGAGCCGTTTAAAACAGCTCCCTTCATATTCCCAGGCAACCTCTCTTAAAGACTTAAGAGAGGTTGCCGCAAATGGAAAAGTTAACGAATGACCACCATTTTGCCCGTGGCCGCATTGGAACCGGCTGACAACCGGTACAGATACACTCCGGCAGATACTTTGTTCCCCTTATTATCGCGGCCATTCCAGGTGATATTATGCATCCCGGCTGCCTGGTTGGTATTGACCAATGTTCTGACCAGTTGTCCGGTGATGGAGTAGACCGCCAGCCTGACCGATTCTTCCTTGGGAAGACTATAGGAGATGCTGGAAGTTCCGTGCATCGGGTTGGGCCAGGCCGATCTCATGGCGAATTTGCAGGATGAAACATCCGGCTTACCCGTTACTCCGGTGGGAGTAAGGCTGCCGAACAGGATGAAGCTGTGATCGGTCACCCCTGCCCAGGCCGAGCTTTTAGGAATGTATTCCGTGCCCATGCCAAACCCGCCGTTGGGATTGTAGAAAAATCCTCCATAACTGCCGCGCATGTTGTATCCGGTCTGGTTCATAAACCATTGTCCGCCGACATCAACATTCATCTGAGCCTGAAAAGCCATCCACAATCCGGGATTATTCCCGTACACTTTGACCTGTTCCGGGAAACGAACCTTGAAACTGCCCAGACTGTCGGAATAATTTGCAGGCGTATAATTTCCCGTCCATAAAGGCTGGCTGAAAGCCGGGAAACCGGGAACTCCAGCGCTGTCCGGCATGATGATGAACTGGATGCTGTCCAGTGGACCGGTCGAGCCATACGTTCCAAATACATAGATGGAGTCAAGCCATAAGGAATCCGGGCCGGAGATCCAGAAATCATCCATCAGCCAGCAGTCATAAATGTCATAAGCAGCCTCAAAATTCTGGGCTGCATGGCCGGTCGGAGTCCCGATCGCCCTTTGATACCAAACCGCGTCCTTGATCTCGCTGGTAACGGTCAAAGTATCGTTGGCGGCATTCTGGTCCAGGGCCCAGTTGACCCAGGCCCTGAAAGTATGAATGGTCCCGGCAGTCTTTGAAGAAGTCCATTCGGGAAAAATAATGGTGGTCGTGCCGGCTGAATCCAGGTTGCAGTAACTGTTAAGATGATATTGTTCCGTGCCGGCGCTGTCTATAGCAAGGGTTACCGGCACATTGTACTGGCGGTGCGGCCCGTTGTTCCGGACATTGACGCAAACCGGGACCACTACTCCGTAATTTCCCAGATACTGAGGTATCTCGATCTGGATAACTTCGACATCGTTGACAACGGGAGCATCAGTCGTCCCCACCTCGACATTGTTTCTATAGCTTCCGTTCCATCCTCCGACCACATAGGCATCGTTGCCTAAAGCAGCCACGCCAATAGTGCGCCGGCCGGTAACAAAGCTGTCATCGGCTACCCAGGGAGTGCCCCCGGCTGTATCGGCTTCGGGGATGTAATATTCCACAGTGTTCAGATAGGTGTACCAGCCCCCGCCGAAAACATATATCCTGCCGCCGATATTGGCAGCGCCCAGACCGCCCCGAGCGGTCAGCATCGGGGTCTTGGTGGTCCATACCCCTGTTGCCGGATCGTACATTTCCACCGTATTCAGATCAACTCCGGTGTAGCCTCCCAGAACATATATCTTTCCGTTGACAGTTACGGCCGCCGAATAGCTTCTGGCAGTGGGCATGCTGTCCTTTATTGTCCAGATATTCTGATTAAAACTATAGGCATAACAGGAACGAGAAATTCCGGATGCGTTAGTTCCGCCGAACACATATAAAGTATCTCCCACCACTGCGCAGGAAGAAGCGATCCGCCCTTCCGGCATACTGTCCAACCCCGCGTACCAGGTATCAGAAGGCTGGTTGTATCTTTGCAGGATAGCCCTGTAACTTCCATCATATCCTCCGGGGACATAGATCTCATCATGCCATTCTGCGGCGCATAAGTTTGAAAGGCCCACCTGCATGAGGGTTTTAGCAACCCAGAGTCCGGCGGCCGGATCATATTGCTGAAGACTGCTAGAGTATACTCCGGTGGCATCCCCGCCCAAACGGTACACCTTGCCCATAGTGGCCACAGCCGCCACCCGGGAAGCGGCCGGATTAATGGAATCGGTGGTTGTCCAGGTTATAACCTTGGGATTATCTGGGGCTTTGTCTGGCTGGATGGTTTCATTGGGTAATGCTACCGATACCGAAGAAGTCGATATGGTGGGTTGGGTAGCCCAAAGCGTTACCGTTGCCAACAAACCAAGACCGGCAAACAAGAGTTTTCTCATGTTTTCCTCCTCCATTTGAATTTAATTTTTTGGGGTTTGCAATTTTATACTAATACTTTTTATTACGTTTGTCAACTATAATATATTATTATTTTGCCATGAAAACAAGGGGCTGTCATTTAAAAACAACCCCCTTATACTTCAGCTATGTTTAAAGTAGTTACCTAAGCACCATCAGTTTCCTGGTGGAACTGAATGTTCCCGCTTTAAGCTGGTAGATATAGACCCCGTTGGGCAAAGTATTGTCTTTCCAGCTTATCTGGTGATATCCGGCAGGCTTGGTGCCAACATCGAACCGTTTGATCATTTGGCCTACCACGTTGTAAACCGTAAGGCTGACCTTGGATTCCTTCGGCAGTTGATACTTGAAAGTGGTCTGCCCTCTTGAAGGGTTGGGATAAGCGTTATCCAAAGCATAGACTGTCGGAATAATTGATGTCGGCTTCCCTGCCACTCCCAATGGCCCTATAGCCTTAAAGCTATAGGTACTGCTGGTATTTTGATGATCCAGCATGTCGGTTGCCTTGATGTAATAACTGACACTCAAGGTCTCGTCGGTGGCCGGATTTAATTCCGGTATGCTGTCTCTTAAACTGTCGGATGAAAAGAACATCGCTGTGCTGTCCCAGCTGCCGCCGTTGATCTGTGTGAACATATAAGCATATTTTACCCCGCTCAGGTCGTAGATACTGCTTGTCACTTCATACGGGCCGTAGGGCGCGCCCGGATCGTCGGGCAGCGCTTTTACGCTTTGGAACAGCGGGGCCGTGGTATCTATCCCGAACTTACGATAGGTTGAGTAGGTCCCGTAGTTCCCGGCCAGGTCGTAGGCCATCACCCGCCAGTAGTACTGTCCCTCGGCCAGGTTGAAGGTATCCAACAGGATGCCGGTGGTGTCTTCAATGATGGGGGTAGCAAAAGTGTTGGTGGTGTCTAATTGGATCACATATGACACCTCGCTGGCCTTGGCCTTCTTGGTCACTTCACCCCAGCTGCAGATTATGGTGGTGTCCTCCGTCCATAAATTGTCGATTGGGGCTGACAGGCTGGGAATATTGGGATCTTGAGTATCTATTGATAAATATCTGATATCAGATACGCTGACATTACTAACCGTGTCTCTCGCTATAACCCGCCAGTAGTAATTGCTATCGGCCATAGCCAGAGTTATACTGGTATCGGTCAGTGTGGTCTCGGCCAGGCCGTCACTGAAGCTCATATCATAGGCATATTGCAGAGTATACTCCTTCAACCCGCTGATGCTATCAAAACAGCTATTCCAGATAAAATTGTTATTGCTTTGGTTGGTGATCAAGCTGTCATTGGGAATGATCAACGTAGCTGTTGCCGGAGGGGTTACATCATACCCGAAATTGAAGGCATCCGAGATCCCCGGCGGGTTACCAGCCTCATCATGGGCCTCCACCAGCCAGCGGTAGCGGTTTTCTGATATTAATAACGTATCAATTGTCAGGCTGGTGGTGTCAATAATAACAGGATTGATGGTATCGGACAACAAATAAGCTTTTAAAACATAATAGACCGGTGCGGCCTTGCCCGATTTGGCAACTGCACTCCAGGTGCAGAAAGCTGTGTCCAAGGTCAGCCAGGCATTGTCGGCCGGGGTAAGAAGCGTTGGCACAGCCGGGCTGGTGACATCAATCTCAAACTTCCAGGTTGCCGAATACTCTCCTACATTGCCGCAGGCATCCACCGCTCTCACCCGCCAGTAGTAGATGGTGTCGCTTGAAGAAAGCGTCAGAACGGCCGTGGTATCGCTGACCATGGTATCCCTGAAGGCTGGTGAAAATGAATCGTTAGAGGCAACCTGAAATTTGTAATGCCCTAAGCTGTAATTGTCGCTTGCCTTGTGCCAGACAAAAGATATTATACTGTCTCCGATCAATGTATCATGCACCGGAGCGACGAGTGTAACCTGTGCTGGCGGAATGCTGTCCAGGTAATAGACCGGATAGGTCAGCATGTTCCCGGCGAATGGCGTGCCCAAGCCCAGGTTGTTGGTGCCGGCCGACTGCATCTCCAGGGGCACGATATTGATGAAATTTTCCCCGAACAGCAGGGAATCGGTTCCCCAGTTGTATGTCCAACCGATTGAATCCGACGAGGTGCTGTCGAAAGGACCGGCCGCCCAGTTCCATGCCTCCTGCCCTGCCATCCAGTCGTTAAGCACGCCCATCATGTTTGTTTTACTTGGGATCCACCGGTTAACGGCCTTGCCGGTCAGAACAGGCTTGGTTTGATAGGCCACATTCCCGGATAGTGAATCAATCACGGCCCGCACTCCGCTCTCGGAGACCGGTACCGCGTCTATCACCGTGGCATTGCTGCTGCCGTAATTGGCCGTATAAATCTTGTTGGTCACCGGATTGACCGCCACCGCCCTGGGATCTGTGCCCGTACTTGCGGTGGTCGTGCTCTTGGTGGCCCCGTCGATCACTGTAAGATTGTTGCTCCCGGAATTGGCCACGTAGACCTTGTTGCTGACCGGATCCACCGCCACCGCGTAGGGGTAGGTCCCTACCGCCACCGTGGCCGTATCGTTGGTGGCCCCGTTGATTACCGTGACGCTGTTGCCGTAAAAGTTGGCCACGTAGGCCTTGTTGGTGGCCGGGTTCACCGCCACGGAATAGGGGTATGAGCCTGCGCTGACGGTGGCGGTGGCGTTGTTGGCCCCGTCGATCACCGTCACGTTGGCGCTGCTCATGTTGGCCACGTAGATCTTGTTGGTCACCGAGTTGACCGCCAGCGACCAAGGGGCGCCTCCGGCCGGCACCGTGGCAGTATGGTTGGTGGCCCCGTCAATCACCGTAACATTATTGCTGGCGGCATTGGCCACGTAGATCCGGTTGGTCACCGGATTGACCGCCACACGGCAGGGCTGGGTGCCCACGGCCACGGTGGTGGTGGCGTTGGTGGCCCCGTCGATTACCGTGACGCTGGCGCTACCGACGTTGGCCACGTAAACCTTGTTGGTCACCGGGTTGACCGCCACCGCATAGGGCCTGGTCCCGGCGATGACCGTTGCTGTGGCATTGGTGGCCCCGTCGATCACCGTGACATTGTTACTGTTCTCGTTGGCCGCATATATTTTGTTGGTAACCGGATTGACCGCCACCGCGGCCGGATAGGTCCCGGCGCCGACATCGACCTTGGCGTTGGTGGCCCCGTCTATTACCGTCACGCTGTTGGCCCCGAACCCGTGGTTGGCCACGTAGATTTTGTTGGTCACCGGATTGACGGCCACATCCTGGGGCTGGTTGGCCGCGGTCACTGTGGCGGGTTTGTTGCTGGAGCCGTCTATCACCGTGACATTGTAGCTGCTGCCGGTGTTCCGGTCCACGGCGATATAGATCTTATTGGTCACCGGGTTCACCACCACGGCCCGAAGGAACGGTGTCATAGTCCCGGAGGTGAGTGTTGAAGTGGCGTTTGTGGCCCCGTCTATCACCATGACCGAAGCCCCAGCACCTCCGTTGACAACGTAAATTTTATTGGTGATCGGATTCACGGAAACGTACTGCATCCATGCACCGCCCGGGATAAGAGTGGTATCGCGGGACGCCCCGTCAATGACAGTGACCGTATTTCCACTCATGCAGACCGCATATATCCTGTTAGTGGACGGATTCACCGCCACCGCGATGGGCCCGGCGGCCGTGGCCACGCTGGTGGTATCGTTGGTAAGACCGTCGATCTCTGTCACGGTATTGCTGGCGTTATTAGCCACATATATCTTATTGGTAACAGTGTTTAAAGCGATGCCCTGGGGGCTTGAGCCAACTGGCACGGTCGTAACGCTGTTATTAGAACCGTCGATAACCGAGATTGAATTGCCGCTGCGGTTGACCACGTATATTTTATTGGTTACCGGATTGACCGCTATTTGATTGGGGCTGGACCCCACCGCCACGGTAGCAGTATCAAGGGTGGTCCCGTTGATGATGGTAACGGTGTTGCTGCTGCTGTTCACCGCATAGGCTTTGTTGGTCGCCGGGTTCACCGCGATGGAGTATGTGCCTGAACCTGCCGGCAAGATGGTGGTTGCATTGGTAGCGCCGTCGATCACGGTGACGGTATTATTGGTGTTGGCCACGAAGATCTTGTTCTTCACCGGGTCGACCGCGATGCCCTGGGGATTCGACATGCCTGCGACAGTGGTGGTCGCATTGGTTGCTCCATCGATCACCTGCAATGTGCCGGTGTAACCGTTCGAAACGTAGATCTTATTAGTCACCGGATTGATGGCCGCGGCGCTGGGATTGGAATTGACCAATATCGTCTTTGTGATCCAGTCGGCTCGGGCCGACGAATAAATAGTTGTAACTATAAGTCCGACCAGGATACTAAATGATAGCCGTTTCATATGTTCTCAATATTCCTTATTTGGTTGTAAGTTATAAGTTGTCTGACATTATAATAATACCGCCAGTCAATATAGTCAACGACATCGGATCAATATTTTATCACCGTTGCTACAAATTCTCCAGCAACTCATCCAGATCCCGGCAGATGAACAGCGGCATCTTGGGCAGTGACCGGATAAAGACCTTGCCGTATTCGGTGGCGGTTATCCGGCTGTCGCCCACCACCACCGCCCCGAAATCGGTCCGGCTGCGAATCAGTCTCCCGAACCCCTGGCGGAAGCGGATCACCGCCTCGGGCAGCAGGTACTGGTTGAAGGAACTGCCCCCGGCCTGCTCGATGGCCTGGCAGCGGGCGCTGACCAGAGGATCGCTGGGCACCGAGAACGGCAGGCGGGCGATGATCAGCAGTTCGCAGGCCTGGCCCGGCAGGTCCACCCCCTCCCAGAAACTGTTGGTGCCGAAGATGATGGTGTCCTTCTCGTTCAGCGACCGCTCCACTAACTGGGCCGGGTTGCCGTCCAGCCACTGGGCCAGAACTTTCAGGTTGCCGCTCTCCTGCACCTGCTGGTAGCTTCTCTTTAATTGATCGAAGGCGGTGAACAGCACCAGGGTCCCCACCTTTGTGGACTCCAGCACTTCCTGGACCATATCGTTGAAGGCCTTATCGTAATCCGGCAGTTTGGGCGACGGCAGATAGGTGGGCACGAAGATGGCCGCCTGTTTATTGAAGTCGAAGGGCGACGCCAAAGCGGAGCAGATCACCCGGTCCTGGTCCACCAGCGACAGCCCTACCCGGTTCTTGAAGAAATCGAATTTTCCGTCCACCGCCAGGGTGGCCGAGGTGAACACCGCCGTCTTGACCCGGGGGAACAGGATCTTGGCCAGCACCTGCCCCACCTCCAGCGGCCCGGCCACCAGCTTGATCCCGTGATTGCGGTCGCCCGGCTCCATCCAGAAGATGTAGCCCTTGTCATCGGCTGTGGCCAGCTTGCCCAGGGTGTTGTTGATATTCCTGGCCTCCAGGCTGCGGCCGGATATCTCCTGGCGCAGGGTGTCTAATTCGTCGGAGTCGGCCGCCTCCACGTCCGCCAGCCACTGGTTCAACAGACTCAGGGAATCGGTCAGCCGGTCTAAAAGAGACATCAACTCCTGGGACTGGTCCAGCACCGATTGCTGGAAGCCGTCGCCCTCCAGATAGCGCCTTTTCTCCTGCCGGCCCTTGGGATCGCCCAGCTCCCACTTCCGTTTGAAGAACCGGTCCGAGGCTTTGCCGGCCTCCAGTATCTGCTGGACTACATCCAGCGATGATTTCTCGATGGATCCAACCACGTCCTTGTTGAGGCCGGATTTTTTCAGCCAGTGATTCAGGGTCGGCAGCAGGCCGGACTCCACCGGGCTCCGGTTGAATATCCCGGACAGGAACCGGGACACCGTCCAGCGGTCCAGGTTGTATCCCAGAAAGTCGGTGGCCGTCTTCTCGATGTTGTGGGCCTCGTCGATTATCACCCGCTGGTAATCCGGCAGTACCCCGCTGGGCATCACCAGGTCGGTGAAAAGCAAGGAATGGTTGACGATCACCAGGTCGGCTTCCTCGGCCCTTTTCCTGGCCTGCGCCATGAAGCATTTCTTAACGAATTTGCAGCGGTGGTTATGGCAGGCGGTATGGTCGGAGCAGATCTTGCCCCACAATCCGGGCGCCCGGCCGGGGGAGAACCCCCGGTGCTCGGCGACATCCCCGCCGGACGTGGTCCCGGCCCACCGGCACAGGATCAGGGCCTCCTCCCTTTCATCCGGGGTCAAAAATAGCTCGGGGTGCAGCATCACCTCCTGCCAGCGGCGCCAGCACAGATAATTGTTCCGGCCTTTGAGCACGGCAGCGTTGAAATATCCGGCGGCCGAACGCAGGATCGGCACGTCCTTGCCGTAAAGCTGCTCCTGGAGGGTCTTGGTGTGGGTGGAGATCACCACCCTCTCGTTGTTCAGGCGAGACCAGATGGCCGCCGGGGCCAGATAGGCCAGGCTCTTGCCGGTGCCGGTGCCGGCCTCCACGCACAAATACTCCTCATTGTCAAAGGCCTCCATCACCGAACGGGCCATGTCCATCTGCTCCTGGCGGGATTCGTAGCCCGCCCCCAGGACCTCGGCCAGTCGTTTATCCGGGCCGAAGACCTCGTCCAGGGCATCGACCCTGGGGGCCGACGCGCCGGCCGGAATTTTCTCCCGGTCTGTTTTATGATCGGCCGTGATGCCGGTCTGCCTGGTCTCCGATATCGCCCGGCTCAGCAGCAGGCGGTGGAACGGCAGGGCCAGGTGCGACATCGCCTGCAGCATCGGCAGATCCAGGTCCAGCAGATGGTCATAAAGCTTAAGGAACAGCAAAGCGGTGGAATGGGCGTCGTCGTCGGCCCGGTGGGCCTGCCCGGGATCGATCCCGTAAGCCAAGCAAAGGTTCTTTAAGCTGTGGCTTTTGTTATCGGGAAGCAGGGCCCGGGCCAGGCTTAGGGTATCCCAGCAGGGATTGGCGATCTCCATGGCGGCTTTAAGAAATTTCAGGTCGAACTGAGCGTTATGGAACACCAGCGGCAATTCCCCCACGAACTGCTGGAGATCAGCGGCGCACCCCTCCAGGGGCGGAGCTTCGTCTATCTCGGCCTGGGTGATGCCGGTTAGCCCCTGGATGAACGGCGGCACCTTCCGCTCGGAATGGACCAGGGTTTGAAACCGGGCGGTTACCGCCCCGTTCTCCACCCTGACCGCACCCAGTTCGATGATCTGGTCCCGGTCCCAGTTAAGGCCGGTGGTCTCGATGTCCACCGCAACAAAGGCGAGGGGCAGAACAGTCTCCACCGCCTTAGGCAGCTCTTGAATATTTTCTTTTATCTTTTTCGGCATTGTTAAATTTTCACTGAAAGATCTGCTGAACCGTTTCTTAACGCAACGATATAATCGTGATTGGAAATCCAATCATAATATAAATCCTCCGGGTTGTCCATCTTCTCTGCAAAATCATTCAACTTGGTCATAAATATATCTCCCGATAGATTACGGGTGGTATTTTTATATGCCATTTGCGTATCCTCCTGGCCCCACTCGCTACAGTTGACTGCTATTTTTTCTAATTTATTATCCCGATATTCAAGCTTTGCATACTGGCCTTCAAGGATAGTGATCAATATGCTAAGCGGCACGATATTTAGTCTTTCCGAAATTAACGCTGTCAGGGATTGCATATATTTATCGCTTAAAGGATGCCCACCTTTCTTCCTGGCATGAAAGCTACCGGTTATTACCACCATAACATCTGGCTTTAATTGCTGATGGGATTCCATAGCCTCGTTGAACATGAACTGCTCACGTAGCTCGGACCACTTTTCAGGTTCATTTTTCTTCTGGTATTCTTTGATGGTCCTATTTACTTCCCATTTAGCCTTATCCAAGGATTCCACGATCTGAATTCGCTCCTGACCCAATGGCGACATAATGGCATCGATATGCCTGCAAGCTATCTTCTTGGGATAAAGTTTGTAAAGTGCCTGAACTCTTGAATAAAACTGCTTTAAGCCTGTCCCGTAGAGCGCACTTGTTTCGCCGTCAAAAAAAGCATATTCAAGAAACTTCTCGTTATGTCCCTCAATAAAATCATCCAGATAATAATTATGCCAATACGGGTATTCCAGCAGTATCAGTACTTTTTTCTCCTGATTCAAGAGATACTGTATCGCATCAATGTAGAAAGAATAGTACTCTGCTACTGCATGGGGATTTTCGCCAAAGGCAATAAGTTTTGCATGACAAAGGTCTGATGCAATATCAGACCTTTTAAAATCCCGAAATGGAACTGTGATCTTCTCTATGTCTATTCCAGATTTTTTTAGTATCATTTATTAAGATACCCGTTCACAAAAATTTATGTCCCACCTCCATAATATAATCCTCTGAGTCTCCGTGCCTCTGTGGCAAAATAATCCGCGTCAATCAGCGTGCTATTTGTTCCCTGGATTCCCGCATTCGCGAGAATGACAAGGCAACAATAATAATTTCTGTGTCTCTGAGCCTCTGTGGCAAAGTTTACTTTTTGTCGTCCAGCACTTCGTTCATCTTTTTCATGGCGCAGAATTCCCCGCACATGGTGCAGACCCCGGACTCCTTTTGGGGAGCCGATTCGAACACCTGCCGGGCGTACGGCGGGTTGATGGACAGTTCTATCTGCTTCTTCCAGTCCAGCTTCTTTCTGGCCTGGGACATGGCCCGGTCCCAGTCCGCCGCGCCGGGCGCTTTTTTGGCAAGGTCGGCCGCGTGGGCCGCTATCCGCAGGACTATCACCCCTTCCCGGACGTCCTCCAGGGTGGGCAAACGCAGATGCTCCGACGGCGTCACATAACACAGGAAGTCCGCCCCGAAGTAGGCCGCCCAGGCCCCGCCGATGGCCGCGGTGATATGATCGTACCCCGGGGCGATATCGGTGACTAACGGTCCCAGCACGTAGAACGGCGCCCCCTTGCATATCTCCTTTTGAATTTTAATATTGGTCTCGATCTGGTCCATGGAAACATGCCCCGGCCCCTCCACCATGGCCTGGACCCCGGCCTGGCGGGCCCGGTCCACCAGCTCGCCCAGGATCAGCAGTTCCTCTAACTGGGCCCGGTCGGTGGCATCGGCCACACAGCCGGGACGGAAGCCGTCCCCCAGGCTTAAGGTGACGTTATGTTCCTTGCAGATGTCCAGCAGGCGGTCGAACTGGCTGTATAGCGGATTCTCGGCCTTGTTGAAATTCATCCATTCTATCATAAAAGCCCCACCCCGGCTGACCACCCCGGTCACCCGGCCCTCCTCCTTGTAGCGGGCCACCGATTGCAGGTTGACCCCGCAATGGACGGTGATGAAATCCACCCCGTCCTGGGCCTGCTTCTCGATGACCGCAAAGATCTCGTCGGGCGTCATCTCCACTAAGGATTTTTTTTTGGCGGCGGCCTCGATGGCCGCCTGGTAGATGGGCACCGTGCCCAGCGGAACCGGGCATTGATTGATGATCTCCCGCCGGATGGCGTCGATATCCCCGCCGGTGGACAGGTCCATGATGGCATCGGCCCCGGCTCCTATGGCCGCCTTCAGCTTCTCCAACTCGCCGGCCAGGTCCGACAGGTCCTGCGAAGTCCCGATGTTGGCGTTGACCTTTATCCGCATCCCGGCTCCCACCGCGCAGGGTTTGAGCAGACGGTGGTTCTTGTTCATGGGAACCACGATGGTCCCCTGCTCCACGCCATTTTTTATATGCTCAAAAGGAACCTTTTCCTCTTCGGCAATGCGTTTTAAGATGGATTCGTTTAAATTTATCACCTGGCACTCCCTTTCGTTTAAATCCCGAAGAAGAATGATACGACATTGCAGCTTAAAAGTCAAGAAACACACGGCCCGGCAATGCCTCATAAAAAAGGCGACGGGCCCTGTCGGTCCGCCGCCTGATTAAATTTCCCTCTTTCATTTCAACATGATGAATCGGACCGATCTTTCGATGCCCAGAGCCGACAGCCGGCAGAAATAGACCCCGGCCGAAACCTTTTTCCCTGACTGATCGCTGCCGTCCCAGGTGAAGGGCCGGACCACTCCGGCCGGCACGGTTCCCTGGGGCAGGCTCTTTACCCTGCGGCCCGTAATATCATAAATATCCAGGCAAGCTTGACCGGAGGCCGCCAGCTGGAAGTGAAATTTAGTCGTAGAACGGCCGGGATTGGGATAAGGCTGTTCCAGCCGGGTGATAAAGACATTGACCCCCGGCCTTCCGGCCACTCCGCTGTCGGTGGACAGGCTGAAATTGATGGTGCTGTCGTTCTCGAACTTCAGGCTGTCGTAGATGATGGTGTTATATCCCGTGGCCGAGGCCCTCAGGCTGTAATAGTCGTCCTGATTCCAGCGCATCTGGTAGGCACCGATGCCGTCGGTGGTGTCGCTTCTTAGGTTGACGATCTCCACCAGCGCCCCGGGGATGGGGCTCCCGCTGTCACTATCGCTGACAATGCCCGTGATCAGTATCGGCGCCAGTTGCATGTCCAGATTGGTAACGCTGTCGATCCTTACCCGGATATCGGAGGCCCACTTTTCGTGATACCCGATGGCCGTGAAAGCCAAATCGTACTGATCTGTCATCAGCATCCGGTGGTAATCGCCGATGGTGTCGGTGTAGACCGGCTTGTCTATCCCGAAGGGGACCACCGAAGCCCAGTTGATGGGCAGCCCGGTCAGCGAGTCGGTGACAATCCCCTGCACGCCCCAGCCGGCCTGGCGAATGAAATAAAGCATGGCCTCCCGGTTGTCGCTCCAAAATGCCGGCAGGCTACTGGCCGAGGGCCATTTATTGGATGAGATCTCCATGGTTATATCAACGCAGGAAGTGGCATGGTACGACCAATCCTGTAAACTACCATAAACCGGATACCAGGTATAACCATATATCACACCGCTATCTGCTGCATTAGCGGGTGCAAAAGGGGCATCTGGCGTATAATACATTGGCAGATTAAGCCGGCTATATCCAAGAGAAACTTCTTTAAGTAAAAATAAATCTGCTGGATTTAAAACCGGTGTTACAGAAGAATCTAAATAATCCCAGGGATAATTGGCGATCAGCGCCCCTCCGTGATAAGTAGCCGACAATACTGCCCGTCTCTTGCTCCAGAAATCAATGAAATTTTGCGTTTCAATATAATTTGTATATGTTAAGTCATCGCCGATAGTTCCGTCAGGCACTGGGAAATTTCGATTTGGATCCACCCCATTGTTTAAACTTCGGCTTGTGTTTGTGTTGCCGTCCGGATTATACATGGGCACAAACCATATCTCCCGGTTATCAACCAATGCGGTGATCTCCGGAGTTCCCAGGGTATATCCCTGGGTCAAAGAGTCGATCATGGCCAGGCACATCTCGGTGCCCACCGGCTCGTTCCCGTGAATGGTGGCCGTGAACCTTACCTCGGCCTCGTTCTCATCAATATCCGGATTGTCAGTGATCAAAAAGGCCCATTGAGTATAACCCAGCTGGCTAAGACCCATGCTGTATTTTCTGGCAATGCCAGGATAAAGGATGCATACCGAATCCAGCTTGGCCGTCATCCAAGAATAGTCATGATAGGCCGAGATGATCTTGGGATCGACCCTTTCCTCTTCCCTGGCCTCCACCTTCCAACCTGAAGAAGTAAGCTCATCTATCTTGGCCTGGGAAATACGGGCCTCAATATAGCCGTCCCGCAGTTCCTCGATGTTCACCCCCAGGGTATTAAATTTATAAACATCATCATGGGTGGTGATGTATATATTCACCGGGATCAGGGTATTTTTGTTGATCTCCTCGGCCCGGAGGCCCTGTGTAGTCGTGAGGAATACCGCGGCGATTATTGTCAGAATCAGTGATTTCTTCATTTTGATTATCTTATTTCTTCTTTTAGTTTTTGCAACACCCAATCGCTTTGACCTCGCCCTGCCTTGCGTCCTCCCTCTCCTAATGCTTTAGGAGAGGGGCAGGGGTGAGGTCCGTACCTAACCCTCGCATCTGATCCGCCCGGGCTTGGCAATGAGTATGCGAATCTTGTTTGGCATGTGAATGCTCCGTTTATATTTTATTTTTAGCAACTTCGATGATTTTATTCATTCTTGCTTCACGTTCATGTTTATTTACATACCATTCGGTAATTAACGTTTCAATTAGACCTATTAAAAGTTCAGCTTCTTTAGGTTCAACTTCTAAAATAAGATTAATATCTTTTTCCATATGGGCGCCAATATTGCCGATATGTCTTATACTGTCTATTGCTTCCCAACTTAAGGCATCAATTTTATTCTTCAAGGCATCAATTTCATCAACTAACCTATTTTTTTTAACATCCCACACACCTCTGATCATGCCTTGAAGACATCTTCTTGAAAGTGTGGCAGATGCTTTTGGCGAAAAATTCTTAATTAAACATGCTTCTTGATAATCTTTAATAATTACTTCCGGCACATAGTCAGGATATATCTTTATTTTTGCTTGTGGACGCAATGGCCACACCGAATGCGGTGGTTCGTCTTTTTCTTTCGTTCCAAAACCACCTATTACGTCTGTATAAGAACCAAGATAAGCAGTAATAGACGCTTCTCTACAATTACTGTTAGGACAAACAATCACAATTGTTTTTAACACCTGTTTGCCTAATTTATTATCCATATCGAAAGTGTGACGTGAGGCACTAAACCGATCATCATTAATGGTTGTATCACGACCACAAAAGGGACATGTCCAACTAATAGAGTTACCCATTTTTACATCTCATTATTTATATGTATTTTAAAAATTATTATTTTTTACCAAAAAATAATTCTTCGCTCTGAACAAAAATATCACCGCACCCAGCCTGCCCTACCGGCTGTCAGCAAAGCCCTTCTCCAGCGCCCCGGCGTAATCCGCCTCAGTGAAACCGGGACAGCGTTTTCTCAGATCCCCAAGCAGGAAGGCCCATACCGCTTTCCATTCCCGCCCTTGAGCTCGGGCCAGCGGCCGTCGCGGTAGCGGTCGGCCAGTTCGTAGGCGACGGCATCCAAGCCGGAAGCATTGCTCATATCGTGGGCGCTCACCTTAATATAATCATCTCAAAACAAAAAAGCAACATCAGGCAGGCCTGGCCCGATGTTGCATATGTATATTATGGACAGGCCTTATCTATTTTTTCTTGGCGACAGTTTCCTTCTTGGGGGCTGCTGCTTTCTTGGCGGCCGCTTCCTTCTTGGGGGCTGCTTCCGGCTTGACGACTATTTCCTTCTTGACGACAACTTCCGGTTTGACGGCGGCTTCTTTCTTGACAGCCGTTTCCTCTTTGACCGCTGTGCCTTCCTTGCGGTAACGCTTGTTGAAACGTTCCACCCGGCCGGCGGTGTCCATCAGTTTCTGTTTGCCGGTGAAATAGGGATGACAGCTGGAGCATATCTCCACCCGGATTTCCTTGGTGGTGGATTTGGTATCGATCACGTTGCCACAGGCGCAGGTGATGGTGGTAGTCTCGTACTTGGGATGGATGCCTTTTCTCATTTTGACCTCGTTGATTTATTGATTATTTTCTATTATTTTCAGTTTCTGGATTTTTTGTCGTTGTTCTCCCGGCCCTCGAAGGCGCTCATGGCGGTGATAAAATCCTTGTTGGATTTGGTGCCCTTGAGGCGTGAGATCAGGAATTCCATGGCCTCCACCGGGTTCATATCGCTCAACAGCTTCCGCAGGACCCACGACCGGTTGAGGGCCTCGGGCCCCAGCAGCAATTCCTCCTTGCGGGTGCCGGAGCGGTTGATGTCTATGGCCGGGAATATCCGGCGGTCGGCCAGCTTGCGGTCCAGCACCAGCTCCATGTTGCCGGTGCCCTTGAACTCCTCGAAGATCACCTCGTCCATCCGGCTGCCGGTCTCCACCAGGGCGGTGGCGATGATGGTCAGGCTGCCGCCCTCCTCTATGTTGCGGGCCGTGCCGAAGAACCTTTTGGGTCTCTGTAGAGCGTTGGAGTCCACCCCGCCGGACAGGGTCTTGCCGGAATGGGGTATCACCTGATTGTTGGCCCGGGCCAGCCGGGTGATGGAATCCAGCAGGATCACCACGTCCTTCTTCCGCTCCACCAGCCGCTT
The DNA here is from genome assembly GCA_018821925.1 of Candidatus Edwardsbacteria bacterium. Taxonomy (NCBI): domain Bacteria; phylum Candidatus Edwardsiibacteriota; species Candidatus Edwardsiibacteriota bacterium. The sequence continues at coordinate 11,279 of JAHJLF010000041.1, read as the reverse complement.
GGCCCTCTCCAGCACCATGTCGGCCACCTGGACATGCCTCTCGGGAGGTTCGTCGAAAGTGGAGCTGAAGACCTCGGCCTTGACGTGCCGCTGCATGTCGGTGACCTCCTCCGGCCGCTCGTCGATCAGCAAGATGAACAGCACGATCTCGGGATGGTTGGCGGTGATGCTGTTGGCGATATCCTGCAGCAGCACCGTCTTTCCGGCCCGGGGCGGCGAAACCAGCAGGCCCCGCTGGCCCTTGCCGATGGGCGCCAGCAGGTCCATCACCCGCATCGAGAAATCGGAGGCGCCCCGTTCCAGCACTATCCTCTCCTGGGGATACAGCGCGGTCAGGTTGTCAAAAAAAATCCGGTCCCGGGCCGTCTCCGGGTTCTCCTGGTCAATGGCCTCGACCTTTAAAAGAGCAAAGTTCTTCTCGCCCTCCTTGGGCGGCCTTATCTGTCCGGTCACCAGGTCTCCGGTGCGCAGCAGAAAGCGTTTGACCTGGGTGGGCCCCACGTAGATGTCGTCCGGGCCCGGCATGTAGCTGTAATCGGGCGAGCGCAGGAACCCGAACCCGTCCGGCAGTACCTCCAGCACCCCGCCGCCGAACACCAGTCCGTTGCGCACGGCTTGGGCCTGCAGGATCTTATAGATGATCTCCTGCTTCTTCAACCCGCTGGCCCCCTGGATGTCCAGCTCCTTGGCTATGCTGCACAGTTCGGAGACCGTCTTGGATTTAAGCTCGACAATATCCAAATATTACTTTTCCGTCTGATTTATTTTGGAAGAGCTGTCCGGCAGGGTGGAATCGGGAGGCGGGGGCTTGCGGCCGGCTGTCCCGCGTATGCCGGCAACGGCGGTGGGCGTCTGTTCGGTAAGGGTCTGCTTAGTGCCCTGGATCTTCTTAATGCTTTTTATGACCTTGCTTCCCGCCTTGGCTTCTGAGGCAGCAGCGGTCTTTTCCAACAGATTGGTCACTTCATCCGTCTGGGGTCCGGTCAGGTTCAGCTTCCCGCCCCGGGCATCGATGAGCTGGAGCTCGGCCTTTTCGGGGATGCTCAGGCAGTCGCCCTTGTACAGGGTGTCGCCAGTGGCGGCCGGTTCCCACTTACCGCTCAGCAGCTTCTGGACATCGCCCTTGATGAAGCCGATGCTGGCGACCATGGCCGGTTTTGCCGGCTCCGGCACCTCCGCCACCTTTGGCTCCTCCTTCTTGCCGCAGCCGGAGATGACCAGCACGGCCAAAAGGGACAAAATCAATTTGTACATATCACTTTCCTCCAAACACAATTTTGGCTAAGGATACTATATTTTCCGCCCGAAGTCAATAGAGATATCTATCTTACGGCCTTTGCCGCCCTTGAGCGTACCCAGCGCCCCGCGGATGGTTTCCTTGATAATATCGGCCACAAAATCATTGAGTGGAAGCCTTTTGCCGTCCACCTCGATGACCACCTGGCGGCTTTTCCGGCCGGGGATGATGATATCCCGCTCCAGCCACTTGGCGATATCGGATATTTTTGATGGTTGAAAATGCCGGACCTTGCTGGAGGCAGGCTTTTTCTTGCCCACTGTAGCGATGATGCCCTTTGGATCTGCATCCGCCAATTGATCGGAGAACAATACCTTGGGGAAATGTTCCTTCTTGTAGCCTTCGATGATCAGCAGGTCCAGTTCCCGGCTCAACGCGTGGACGATATCCTTGGGCTTATGGCCTGCGGCCTTCTCAAACCTTACCAGCAGTTTGTCATCGCAAATGGAGGATATCCCGGCCCCGGCCAGCCGGAACCGGTCGGTGTCGGTCCCTTTTTTATCGGCCTTGATGGCGCCGTGGGTGTGCTTGAGCACCCCAACCCGGTAGCCCTTGCGGGCCAGGTCGCGGACTATCTGCTCGATCAGGGTGGTCTTGCCGGAGTTGGAGTGTCCGACGAAAGAGATGATTGGCTGCATGGCTTTACCAGTTTATTAGTTTACAGTTTACAAAGTGAACAGTTAAAAATCCGTGTTCATCCGTGTCCCATTTACCCAAACAATTCGACAGACACCATATCCCCCTGTTTTACCCCGTCGCATTCTTCCGGCAGGATCATCAGCCCGTCGGCCTGAACCATGGAGGTCAGTATTCCCGAACCCTGCGGCCCGGTGAGAACTGTGTGATACGCGCCGTCTTGCCATTTTACCTTGGCACGCAGGAATTGGGTTTTCCCGGCCGGTTTTTTTATGGCCTGATCGCATACTGCGGTAATGGCAGTTTTGAAAATGGCAGCGCAGCCCTGCATCTTCAACATCAGCGGCCGCACATACTGGTCACAGACCACCATCGAGGATACCGGGTTGCCCGGTAATCCCACCACCGGCTTGCCGTTGATATGCCCAAAGGCCAGTGGCTTTCCCGGCTTCTGTTTCACCTGCCAGAAATTCATCTGCCCCAGTTCGGACAGAACCTGCTTCATCAGATCATAGTCGCCCACCGAAACCCCGCCCGAGGTTATGATCACATCGCAATCCTGCGCTGCCTTATTCAAAATTCCTTTTATGGCCGACAGATCGTCCGGCACAATGCCGTAATCCTTGGCCACTGCCCCGGCCTCTTTAACCTGCCCTGCTATGCTGAAGCGGTTGGCATCGTATATCTGACCGGGCTTTAACGTCTGTCCCGGTGCGGCGATCTCATTGCCGCTGGAGATTATTCCCACCACCGGCTGCTTGGTCACCAAAACTTCCATAAGGCCCAGAGAAGCGATCAAGCCCACTTCCTGCGGCCGCAGCCTGGTTCCTTTGGTAATCAGCATTTGCCCGGACTTTACATCCTCGCCTTGTCTGCGAATATTTGCCCCCTGCCTGACCGCCTTCAATATTCTAACTTCAATATTCTGTATTCCCTTGCTGGTCAATTCTACTGGCACCACCGCATCCGCTCCCTCTGGTATCTGCGCCCCGGTCATAATGCGAATGGCCTGCCCCGGTTTTAGTGATTTGGTCGCAACCTTACCGGCCGGCACGTCCTCGATGACTTGCAGTGTCACAGGATCATCCTGTGAGGCATTTGCCACATCAGCCGCAATGATAGCAAAACCGTCCATGGCCGAGTTGTCCTTTTGGGGGATGTCAAACGAGGCCGCGACATCCTGGACCAGTATTCTGCCCAAAAAGTCCTCCAGACGGCACTTTTCTGGGGGCAAAGGTTTTATGCCCTCCAGTATTTTATTTCTGGCTTCGTGAAATGATATCATGCTATTTGCTATCTTGATTTTCGTTATTTTTTATTGGCCCTTGACCAAATACAGCCAATATTCTATCTTTTAACTTTTGATATATTTCAACATTCGTTTCCCAAGTTATATGATTTAAATGTGAAGTATCAAAATGCAAATCATCGATCTCGTCTTTCCTACAGGTAGAAATAACCTCTATTCCCAAGCCCCTTGCAAATCCGGCTTCATAATATACACCATGCCTTTGCCCTGTATAATCCGCAATAATAAATTTGCTTTTACGAATCTCGGAAATAATTTTATCATTTATATCACCAGTATAGTGTTCTTTGTCTACTCTAACGGGTTTATAACCCGCGTCATTTATCGCTTTTTCAATATTAAGATAAATATTATCCATACTTTGATCAAACCACATGGCTACGAAACATTGGGGTAAATTTTTCATGGTCTGTACTTCATTCACAACCTTCCAACCATTGACTGTAATTATACAATTAGTCCCACGAATATTTATATAATCATTTTTCTCTAAATATTCAAGATAGTAACGAAATTCTTCAGCACTTCCGCTGTATGAAGCCGTATAATCTTTCTCTGAATCAAGGGGTATTAAATTCCCTGGGAATCTATTGCTGTTCGCTAAATTGGTTAATAATTTAATTGCTTTATCATGGGGCGTTTTAGGTGCTTGTTTGATTGCAAATATTATTTGTTCTTTTATCTTATCCTTTTCAATTCTTATGAAAGGTTCGTTGCGCAATTTATTGTATTTATAAGACAAAGATTCAGTTGTCCCTGCTTCTGAGCGTAGTTTATTTACAATATTATAATCTCTAATTTCTGTTTGTTCTCTAGTATAACCGAGGAACCAATATAATTCATCCTCATTAATGATACTAAGCAACAACTCATGAATATCGTCAAAATCATCTAATATAAAGGCATAATTTCCACAGCGAGGACAATCGATTTCTAAATATTGTCCATATATTTTTTCTGATATTAGAGCTTCTTTAAACTTTGATTCTTTATAATTACATACAGGGCAGGGCCCTTCAGTAAATCCAATTTTACTCATTGTTTTCTCCTTCATTCATTATATAGATTATTCTTCCCGCCATACCCTGACACTGCTGGCCTTGAACACCGCATACACCTTGCTGCCCTCCTGCAACCCCATCTCGTCCCACGAGGCCTTGGTGATGGCCACGATCAGCGGCAGGCCCACATCCACCGTGATCTTGTAAAGCCCGCCCTCGGAAACCGCCTCGGTGATCACGCCCTCCATCACATTGCGGGCGCTGCTGGTCAGCTTCTGGGCGGATAAAATTATTTCGTTGGGATTCAGACTGGCCATAGCCGGACCAGTTATGTCGCTGGCAACTTCAAAAGATACGTTGCCTACCTTGAAGGATTTTCCATTTTTCAAATCAACAATTTCCCCGGCAAACATATTATCCCGGCCCAGAAATTTTCCCCAAAAAGCCTGGTCGCCCTTGTGCAGGACATCCTGGGCCGTGCCGGAGATGGATATTATCCCGTCGTTCAGAAACCACACCCAGTCGGCTATCCGCTCCACCTGCCAGAGATTGTGGGTGGCCAAAACCACCTTCTTTCCCCGGCGGGCCAGTTCCAGTATGGTCTGCTCTATCAGCTTGGCGCTCAATGGATCCAGGTTGGCGGTGGGTTCGTCCAGGAATATCAGCTCCGGGTCAATCACCAGGGCCCGGGCCAGGGCCACCCGCTGGATCTCCCCGGCCGACAGGGTTCTGGCCTCCCGTTTTTCAAACCCGCCCAGCGAAAGGCTTTCCAGGGATTGTAAAACTTTTTTCATTCGCATATCCCGGGAAACGCCCCTTACCCGGAGGCCGTAGCCGGCGTTGTACTTCACGCTGCCGGAGAACATCACAGCCGGATTATGTATCAGCGCCATCCTTTTCCTGATCCTGGGAGTGGTATTCAGGGACGCATATCCCTCAGTGTCCCGCACCTTGTATTTCAGTGTACCGGAATCGGTCCTCTCCAGCAGGGCCAGCATCCGCATCAGGGTGGTCTTGCCGGAGCCGTTGGGCCCCACCAAGGCATAGATGCCGGGTTTTTCTATGGTCAGGGAGATGTCTTTTAACACCGCTTTCCCGTCGAAGCTCTTGGAGATATTCTGAACCGCTATCCTCATCGCCCGGCCCTCCCCTGCACTAATTGCAGGACGACGTTGATGCCGATTGCAACAACCAATAAAACAATCCCCAGGGCGATCCCCAGTTCAAAATTGCCCTTGATGGTCTCCAAAGCGATGGCGGTGGTCATTACCCTGGTCTCGCCTTTGATATTGCCGCCCACCATCATGGTCATGCCGGTCTCGCCCAGCACCCGGGAGAACCCGGTGATGAAGGCCGCCGCCAAAGCAAACCGGACCTCCCGCATTATGCCCAGTGTCAGATGCCGGCGGCCGGCCCCCAGGGTGACCATGGTCTCCCTCACCCGATGTCCCAGGCCCTGCAGGGCTGCGATACAGAGCCCGGTCATCAACGGCAGGGCCAGCAAGCTCTGGGCAGTGATCATGGCCGATGGGCTGTACAGCAGGTGCCAGAACCCCAGCGGTCCGGAGCGCGACAGCAGCAGGTAACACACCAGCCCGATCACCACCGCCGGAACGGCGATGAAACTATTGACCGCCCCGATGACCACCCTCTTGCCCCGGAATTCATTCTGTGTAATGGCAAATGACAGCGGGATTGCCAGGCAAATGGCGATCACCGAAGAAGCCAGCGAGACCCTCAGGGACATCAGAACGATCTGCCAGATCTCGGCGTCGAACTGCGATAGCATCCCCATGGCCTGTTTCATGCTTTGGATCAAGTTGAACATAAGATGATGATACCAAAATTAAATTTAAAAGACAATAATAATTATAGCAGATAGAAATATTACTTTTATCTACTTCTTCTCCGCCGCCGGGTAGAACAGGGGTTGGCCGTATTTGTCAACCCCGTATTCGGCGATCATCTTCTGTCCGCGCTCCGTGGTCAAAAAGTCAGAGAATTTCCTGGCCAGCGAATTGTTGACAAAAGGATATTTGGCCGGGGACACCAGCATAACGTGATAAGGATTGAACATTTCCTTATCGCCCTCGATCACTATTGTCAACTCATATTCTTTCTGGTGGGCCAGATAGGTCCCGCGGTCGGTCAGGCAATAGGCCCGCTTCTCGTTGGCGATGCGCAGCACCGCCTCCATCCCGGCGCCGGCTTCCAGGTACCATGAACCTTTGGGATCAAGCCCGGCGGCGGCCCACAGCCGTTGTTCCTTTTTGTGGGTGCCGGATTGATCGGCCCGAGAAACAAAGGTCGCCTGGGTTGACTGAATCTTTTTCAGGGCCTCGGCTACCGAGGTCAAACCCTTGATGCCGGCCGGATCATAGGCCGGGCCGACGATGACAAAATCGTTGTACATCAGGTATTTCCGTTCCACGAAAAATCCCTGTTTGACCACCTGGGCCTCGGCCACCGGATCGTGCACCAGCACTACATCGGCATTGCCGTCCTTGCCATAGCGGATGGCGGCTCCGGTCCCCACCGAGATCACCTGAACCTTGCAGCCGTTCTCCTTTTCGAAGATGGGAACCAGGAAATCCAGCAGCCCCGAATCCATGGTGCTGGTAGTGGTGGCCAGGATAAGCTTGGGCTTGTCCTTGGCCTGGGCCAGCGGCGCCAGCAGAGACAGGACCAGAAGCAGTGACAGAGCCAGTGTTGCAAACCTCTTCATTTTTCCTCCTTGATGTGTTTATGGTATATGGTTGATGGAAAAACAAAATCCGTCCCGCTGGAACAGGACGGATACAAAAACCCCATCAAGGTTGATGGGGCATAATGATCCCTTTCACCTCTCCTTTCCAAATACGGGAGGCAGGGCCGTTTCCAGCCTTACCCTTGTCCGCCTTGCGGCGAAGACCGTCCCGGTTTTCATGACATTTGAAGTTTTAGAAAAACGGGATCGGAGAATAATTCAATGGATTATATCAGAACTTGATGTTTCTGTCAAATTTTATTGTTTTCGGTTCACCATGGTTGCGGAGGCCTGGTCGGTGGCAGTGATGATCATATCCTCGATATTAACATGGGACGGCCTGGTGCAGGACCACACCACTGCCTGGGCGATATCCTCGGCTTGAAGCGGTCTGGTCCCCTGATATACTTTCTTGGCCTTTTCGGAATCTCCCCTGAAACGCACCAGGGAGAATTCCGTCTCCGCCATGCCGGGATCGATGCTGCTTACCCGGATATTGGTGCCAAAGGCATCCATGCGCATAGCCTTATTGAGGGCCTTTACCGCATGCTTGGTGGCGCAGTATACATTTCCCCCGGGATAGACCTCGTGTCCGGCAATGGAGCCGATGTTGACTATGTGCCCGGAGTTACGTTTGACCATGCCTGGCATCACCGCCCGGGTGACATAAAGCAGGCCCTTGATGTTGGTATCTATCATCTCCTCCCAGTTCTGGATGACCCCTTCCTGGATCTTCTCCAGCCCCCGGGAAAGCCCGGCGTTGTTCAACAGAATATCGATATTCGCCCATTCTGCCGGCAAGCCGTCTATGGCCTTCTGAACGTCCTTTTGGTTTCTGACATCCAGTTCTAACGTGAGCACTTCGGCCTTGTGCTCATTGACCAGCTTGGAAGCCAATTCGTCCAGCCTGTCCTTACGCCTAGCGGCCAAGATGAGCTTTGCGCCATGCTTGGCGAACTCCACCGCAGAGGCTTGGCCAATGCCACTGGAAGCCCCTGTTATAAGTACAATCTTATTTTTAAATTCTATCATAACGGCTGTTTTTTCATTGTTGTTAATATTTATGACCGCCCCCTTATCCACCTCCACGGTGAGGGGCTATATGAATCCCTTCCCTTGCGGGGAAGGGGCAGGGGTTAGGTCTATATTATCTCTTTTATCAATTTAACCGCTTCCGGCTTTGCTTCAGATATATTGATGCAGTTCACCAGACGCCGGGCAGCTTCCCGGCCCTTCTGTTCATCGTTGCAAAGCACTTTGACGATGGTATCCCCGGGCTTTACGGCATCCCCTATCTTGCGTTCAAATATGAAGCCAACCGCTGGGTCGATGATATCCTCCATCTTCAGTCGGCCGCATCCTAAAAATACTCCGGCCAATCCCACCTCCCGGTTGTCCATGGAATAAATATATCCTGATTTATCGGCTTTGGCTTCTACGCCATGCTTGGCTTGTGGCAGGATATTCTTATAGTCATCGGCCACTTTAACATTCCCGCCGTGGGCGGATACCATCTCACGGAATTTCTCCAGGCCTTGTCCCGAGGTTACTACCTGTTGCAATATTCTTCTACCTGATTCCACGTCCGTCGCCCGCTCGCCCATTACCAGCATCTCGGCCCCCAGGGCATAGGTCACTTCCATCAGGTCTCCGGGACCGCTGCCCTTCAGGCAGTCCACGCATTCCTCTATCTCCAGGGCATTGCCGACAGTGCGTCCCAGCGGCTGGTTCATGTCGGTGATCAGGGATTTCATCTTTTTTCCCATTCCTTGCCCGATGGCGGTCATCGTTTTAGTGAGCGCCAAGGCATCCTCCTGTTTCTGCATGAAGGCCCCGCTACCAGTCTTGACGTCCAGCACCAGCCCATCGGCCCCTTCGGCCAGTTTCTTGGACATGATGGACGCGGCTATCAAAGGTATACAGTCCACCGTGGCGGTGACGTCGCGCAGGGCATAGAGTTTTTTGTCGGCCGGGGCCAAGTCCGGGGTCTGCCCCATCATTGCCAGTCCTATCCGAGCCAGAGTGTGGCGGAACTCTTCGTAGGAAAGGTTGGTACGGAACCCGGGGATCGATTCCAGTTTGTCCAGCGTCCCGCCGGTGTGGCCCAGGCCCCGCCCGCTGACCATCGGCACCGGCACGCCGGCCGCGGCCACAATGGGAGCCAGGATAATGGAGACCTTGTCCCCCACTCCGCCGGTGGAATGCTTGTCAACCTTGATGCCGGGAATGTCCGACAGATCGAACACCCGGCCGGAGTTCATCATGGCCATGGCCAGCTCGGTGGTCTCCGGTGCAGTCATGCCCTTCAGGAAGATAGCCATCAGCAAAGCAGCTGCTTGGTAATCGGGGATATCCCCGGCGGTATAGCCGGATATGAACCATTTGATCTCCCCCGGCGTAAGCTCCCCGCCGTTGCGCTTTTTATAGATTATTTCGTAAGGGGTCATAAAACCTCCGATCCTATAATATGGAGAGCAAATATTTCGGGACTCAAAACTTCAAAATAAATGTCACCAGGAACGGCACCAATATGGTCAGCACCACTCCGCTGAAAACGGATATGATGGCATATTCCTTGCCGGTGAATTTGGTTATGATAGGGAGCGTGGTATCCATGGAGGTTGCCCCACCGGAGGCTATCGGCGCCAGTTTGCCGAAATACCGGACCAGCAGCGGTGTGCCCAACAGGGTGATTATCTCCCGAGAGATGTTGGATATCAGGGCCACCACCCCCAGGGCCTGGCCGCTGATCTGTCCGATGAAAATGCTGGAAAGGCTGTAATACCCGAAGCCCGCGCCAACCGCCAGGGATTCCCGCAGGTTGATGTCTTTGAGAAATACAGATATAAAAGACACTCCCATCAAGGTGCCTATGATCACGGTGAGTGGCACCAGAACAATCTTCAGCCTGGCGTTTTTCAATATCTCCCAGGCCTTCCGGTCGGCGCCGATGCCGATGCCCACCAGGAACATCAGTATATACAAGGCATAGGCGCTGAGGTCAATTCTGATGATCGCCTCCGGAACCAATGAAGTTACGGCCAGAATAACACCCAATGCGAAGAAGCCAACAATGATCAGTGAGTTCTTCATTTGTCGGCGGCAAAGAACAATTTATATGTCAGATACGAGAGCCCGACACTGCCGGCTACCGCGCCCGCCGCCAACAACAGGGCATTGAAACCCAATGATCCCAGATTGTCCATGACGGTCCGGTTACCCCCCACCGAGATACCTAACAGAAACAGCAAAAGATATATGGCTATATTGATGGAGTGATCAATATATTTTATAAACCTTATTTTATTACGGATCATATATCCCAGGATGATCCCGGCGGACATAATAGCCAAAACTGTGAACATATGTTTATTTATATCTCTTTCATTTACCTTGATAATTTATCTCATCTCCCGCCAAAATACAAGCAAAAAAAATGCTCCGGGTTGACCGGAGCTTGTCTTCTGTTTATTCATGCACCGCTTTGAAGGTGCCCTGGTTCCATCCCAGAAGGGTCGTCCAGGTGTTGGCATCCTCCTCCCCGTCGATGGTACATTTCTGGATACGACCCTCAAAGACCTCTACCCTTCCCATCCTGCCGTCAACCGACTTCAAATCGACGAACCCTGACCATGCTCCGATGGAGAACATGTCTATCAGGCTGAAGATGGAGATGATGTACAGATCGCCTTCGAATTTTTTGGCCTTTTTGGCAAACAATTTTATAGCTTCGTTGGAGTACTTCAACCTGATGTTAACGGCCTTGAGAAGTTCCTCCTTGTTGACCGGCTTGGTAAGATATTTCTGGGCGCCTAGGGAATAACCATAGACCTTATTATCCATCGCGGTCTTGGCCGTCAGGAAAATAAACGGAATTGATCTGAGATTGGGGTCCTCCTTAAGTTGGCGGCAAAAATCATAGCCATCCACATTGGGCATCATTATATCCGAAACGATCAGGTCCGGCTTCTCGTTTTTAGCCCTTTCCAGGCCCTCCCGGCCATCATTGGCTATAATGACATCATAGCCCTCTTTTTTCAGTTCATAAGCCAATATTCTGGTTATGTTTGGCTCATCATCCACAATCAGTAATTTATATGCTCTCATGGAGATAAATATAATATAAAATAGCTTGAATGTCAATGATTTTCAATAACCTCTGTTCTGATTGGTAAAGATTTGTTTTATCCTGACGCATTAATTAAACATGTAACCTTTTGTTATTGTAAACGTATTTTAATTGAAAATCAATTTTATTATTACAAATATATATTACAGATAAAGAAGCGT
>JAHJLF010000040.1 GCA_018821925.1 Candidatus Edwardsbacteria bacterium | reverse complement strand
GCCGGCCCGGCCCCACCTGTTCTGGTTTTCATACTCCGGAAGCCGCTGATCGGAAACCTCCATCTCGGCGTAGATAATGATAAATCCAAACGGGACCCAGCTCAACCCGGTTCGTATTTCATTATATCTTAACGGACCATAAATATATAAATTATTGAACTTATCCGCATCTACTCTTACCGTCAAAGCCTTTTGATCGCGGTATAGCCACTTACATTCTGCCCCGCCGCCTTTATATTTTCTTCTGATGATCTCGGTTTCCAGCGAATCCTCTGTCCTGGCCCGGGCCTCGGCTCTGATCACCCACTTGGGAGACATTTCCCAACGCCCCTCAAAATAAGTATCCTCCCAGTTTGAGCCGCTATTATCAGTCTCAGCCATTGAATAGTTGCCATGCATTTCTATAAATTCCCAGGGGGAAACAGTAAAATCGACCTGTAGTCCCTGCTCATCGGCGGCCGAATTCAGAAGTCTTCCGTCGCGGTTGCAGGCCGGCGGGGCGTTGACCAGGCTGTTCATGTTCCGATAGTCCTTGATATCCAACACCAACCCGATCCCGTCGGTGGTCCAGCCGATCGACGAGTAAAACCCCTTGCCCCCCTGGTCATCAGTCCCTATCCAACCCAGCGCCGGGTCCAGCATCCCGTAGGTATGCCGCCGGGCATATTCACCGTAATATTCCACCTCCGAAATGCGCAGCCCCATGGTCCCTCCGAAAGATTCTTCGGCCGGCTTGTTGTAGTTGACATCGCTGGTCCGATCAGCGGAGTTGGCTCTCAGATAGATGCCTCCGATATCAACTGTCTCCAAAGGACTGGCTATGGCCTGGCCGCCCAGGTAGGTGCTGGCATTTATCCTGGCCGTGTTCTCTTGGACCCGGCCGGTCAAGCCCTTTATCTCCAGCCAGTCGCGGTATCCGGTCTTCAGGTATCCGCCGTCAAGGTCCCGGTCCAGCCTTACCCTATCGTCATTTACGCAATTCAGAATAAGGCCCCGGCCCAAAACGGCATAATAATTCCCCAGCCAGAGGCTAACTTGGTCGCTCTGCAATAACAGATATTTTTTGGATAGTCCCCGAAAAGTGGCGGTGTCGGCCCAGACCTCCTCATCCTGCTGATAGCGGATACCTCCCGCTATCCCCAGGTCATTGGTAAGGCGCCCCTTCAGGTTCAGATCCAGAACCTCCCTGTAACTGAGGCTGTATCCCGGCTGGGAAAGCCAGAAATCCGCCTGGTTATTGCCGTTCAGGTTCCAGGCCCAGGCCTCGGCGGCAAGGCTCAATGCCGCCAGCAGAATAATAATTTTGGTACTCATTTGACCACCTCCAGCATCAGGCGGCGCTTCCAGGCCAGGCCGGGGGAGCCTTTTGACCTAATGGTCAATGAGGATTCGCAGGAGCCGCTGACCGAGGATTGCAGATGAACCACCAGGTAGGTTATGGAATCCCCGGCCGCCAGATATCGGGCCAGAGGAACGGGATAGCACACTCCAATAATGTTGCATAACGACCTGGCCAATCCCGGGGGAACGGCCAGACTGTCCGGCAGGTCGAGATAAATGGAATCTCCCTGGTTGCCAATATTTTTTATGATTACCGGAAATTCCGCAATCTCCCCGGTCAGGGCGATCTTGATGGTATCCGGAGCCGTTATCAAATAATCGAACACAACGGTGGCGGTCACGTTAAGATGCAGATTGAGGGTTTTTGCCAAGGTTGGTTGACGGCCGGGCCAGGCCATGAGGCCCACCCGGAAATCATCGATCGTCGAACCGGTCAACGTCACGGTGAATTTTGCCGAGTCCCCGGGGCTGACAAAGAACCCGGCCGGCAATGGAAGAGCCGCACCGCCGGCATCCCTGACAATCCTGGTGATGCCTGCTGGCTGTGTCAGACTGTCCGGCAGGTCCACCCAGAAGGTATCTGGTTGGTTGCCGGTATTTTTTAACTTTATATCAAACACCGAGCTCGAATCCACCGGGGCCACATGCAGGGTATCGACAGAGCTGAGGGAAAAATCCCATACCGGGCGGGAGAGGTCAAGAAAACATGATTGGATGACCTCCTTGTCGGAAAAGCTCTGAATAAATGCCGCCAGCCACAGGCGGTCCTTTCGCCAATTGACCGTGTCCAGCGAGATGGCCCCCTGTTTCAGCTGGGTGATGCCCGGGGTTAGGCTCACCGGCAGGCCCTGGGTGCCGGGTTCTATCCTGCGGCAGACATAGCGGTGGATATTGACCATATTGGGGGCATTATAGAATATCGAATCCTCCAGCACCATTATCAACAGCCGCAGGTCGGTCTTGCTGATCAGCGCCCGGGGATCGATGGAAATGTTGTACTGCAGGGATGCTCCCTCAACCCTTCCGGTAATATTCAGGGAAACCGGACTGTTCAGCAAAAGCCGGTTGCGGGCCAGGGTGGCATAGATTTGATAAGGGTCTTGCGCTGTCCCGGTTTGAGATGTCATCCCATCACACCAGAGGGTGGGCCAGGCATCGACCCCGTAAAACTGTCCCCTCTCCTGGGCCTGGCTGGTGGCCATGGGGTCCAAAGGAGTCCCGATCAGGGGATGATATTCGATAATTGTCAGGGAATCGCCCAGATCATTGGCCAATTTTTCCAAGGCGGCATCGGCGTCGGGACAGTTGGAGCACCAGGTGGCGGTAAAAAGTTCCATCACCACCCGGCGGGGAACGCTGTTGGCCAGTTGCCGCACCTCGGTGGGCAGGCGCTTGCCGCATCCGGCGGCAACTAGGGTCAGGGCCGAAAGAAGGATCGCTAAATTTCTCATAAGGAATCCCCCCCGGCTTTGAATAGCAGAGAATCAACCTTTACGGCCTCAGGCGGGACAGTTTGCTGGCGGAGAGTTTCAACGATCTTTTCTCTGATATTCTTCTCATCTCCGGGTTTATAACCGGTGTGCCGGTAAATCAGCTTCCCCTGTGGTGAAACTATGAACAATCCCGGGACCTCAGTCAGCCCGAACGATCTCATGGCCTCCTGTTCAGGATCCAGCAGCACCGGCAAGGTAAAGTTTTTGCCCCTGATCAGCGCCTTGACCCTGTTCCGGTCCTTTGTCCCGTCGATGGAAATGGCGAAGAACGACAATCCGCTGTCGGCGAACTCCTCATGCATTTTTTGAATTTGCCTCAGCTCATCCTGGCAGGGATGGCACCAGGTGGCCCAGAAGCTTATTACCGCCGGCCCCTTTTTAAGAGCCTGCGTCAGCTCCGTCTTAAGGCCGTTGAGGTCCTTTAGTTTAAAGTTAAGCTCTTGGGCAGAAATACAATTGTCGCCCGAAAAAACGGAGCCGAAAAGTAAGGTAATAATTAAAACAAAATATTTCATTATGCTCCTATGCTGTCACCCGGAATTAAAAGAACGCCTTGATTTATCAGGCGCCCTTTAAAGTAATTTCCCGCTATTGAACCAAAACGGCCTTCATGGTTTTTTGTCCGCCTCCGGCATCCAAACGATAAAAATAGACACCGTTGCTCACACGCCGGCCGTTATTATCCCGACCATCCCAGATGATGCTGTAACTTCCCCTTTCGTGAATCCCATCAGCCATATTCCTGACCAGCCGGCCGGTAATATCATAGACGTTCAGCTTAACCGGACTGCTGGCGGATAAGGTGAATCTGATGCTGGTGTTTCTGTTGAAGGGATTTGGGTAATTCTGCTCTAGCTTCATTCCGATTATTGGAGATAGCGGACGATCATCGGAACTTACCCCGGTCTTGGTGTAACCCAAGATCATCACATCATCAACATACCATCCGTCGGCGGACAAACTGCTGTTGCTGGTCATCTTAAAACGGAGACGGAAATTGCTGATGGTATCCCCGCAAAAATTGGTCAGATCAACCGTCCTCTTGGTCCAGGCGGGCTGCACTCCATAATGTGACTGTATCTCCGACCAGTTGGCTCCTCCGTTGAGCGACCTTTCCAGCCGGCACCTGTCCCCGGTATCATCAGTGTAATACTTCTCCCACCAAGACAGGCTGGCAGTGCTGTACGGGCGTAAGTCAATCCCGCTGGTCATCTGGATCCAATGGCTGCTGGTGTTGGGATAGTTCCCGCCCTTGCTGTCGGTGATGCAATGGTTGGAGGAATAGTAGTCGGAATCTATGGTGTCCCACACCGCGAAATTGCCTACATATCCGGTAGCCCAACTACCCAGGCCGCTTTCGAAATCTTCAAAGTAGATGGTATTGGGAGAGCCCACCTGAAACCGCACGGAATCCACGAAAGTAATTGCCGTGTCGGACAGCCCCGGATGATAGAGCTCACAAAATATCTTTACGGTAACCAAATGACCTTCGGCCATATTGGCGTTGGATAGAACCTGGAACTCAAATGGCATGCTCTGGTTGTCGACCGTATCTCCTTCTGTCATGTTCCCGATGGTAAACATATCATTAGTTATGTTGATAAAGGTATCGGCGCTGGCTATCCTCACCCTGGCCCCCTGGGCATCGGCCCATTTGTTCTTGACCCAGACCGTTATGTTGCCTGTCTCTCCAGGTTCGTAAAAGCCGTTATTGTTCCCCGTCACCTCTGATAAAGTTTTATGCTCCAGCACCAAACTCGGCCCGAAGGCCTGGGCAGCTTGTGTTATCTGATGGTCGGCTGTCTGGACAAACGCCACAAAGTGACAATTCCCAAATGCCCAATCTGAGCCTATGTTAAAGTTCCTAGTGACAGAAATGCTGTCCCCTGCGGGAATGGAAACCGCTTCGCCACCGGCATCGGGAAGCATGTCCCGGACTAGAAAATCCAGTTCATCCATTGTTTGCCAGGCATAAGGGATACCCCGCTCCAAGACCAAGAATTGTACTGTGCCGTTTAACGGAAATGCGGAAGTGTTCTTGGCTTTCACCTCCATCTGGCCGCTCTTGGATATGTCATCATAGTTTAAATAATTCACTGCCATTTCCAAAGAGCTGCCTGCTTCCTTTATACTGTCATATCTTATTCTGCATGAATCATAAGTATTAGCACCAAAACTACCGACTAGGGTTGACGATGAAGTAGTATATCCACCGTTGAAAAATACTGTTGGGTAAAACTCAAGGGCATAATAATTAGCCCGGTCCACCGAAGCCTGGGTTTGAAATGGGTCAGTGCCCGAAGGATGGTAGGCAATTATGATGAAAGAATCCTCAGCCACACGATAGATACTGTCAAGAGCCTTGGCTGCATCGGGACAGAAAGAGCACCAAGTGGCTGTGAAATCTTCTGCCACTACTATTTTTTGCGAACTACCACCAGTTGTAAAGCAAAAACTATCCGTGGCCATAATATTTCCAGAAGTATCGGCAGATGAATCAACAACAACTTTATAAGTTGTTGACGGAGAAAATAAATCGTGCGTTATATTAAGGCTAGTGGAGTCAGAAGTCCATACTTTCCCGACACCTCCCGGAAATGGAGTTATTGTATAATAAAACCGTGAAGTATCAATTTGTTCAGAAAATTTAATGTT
>JAHJLF010000039.1 GCA_018821925.1 Candidatus Edwardsbacteria bacterium | reverse complement strand
TCTAGGCATATTCCTGCCATTATTACCCACCACGCCGTTCCTTCTATTGGCGGCAGTCTGCTATGCCAGGAGCTCCCGGAGGTTTTACAATTGGCTGATGACCAATCGGTGGTTTGGAAACTACATAAGAAATTACCGGGAACGAAAGGGAATTCCCCTGAAAATAAAGATGCTGGCTATTTCCACGTTATGGATTACCATAACCTTTTCGGCCTTGTTTGTTATTAAGCTTCTTATGGTCAGAATCGTTTTATTCCTGATCGCGGCCGGTGTAACCTGGCATATTGCATCGGTAAAAACATTGAAAAACTGTCAGGATGAAGTTTAGCAGTTGCCTTACGGAATATTATTATTGAATAATTTCTGTATTAAATTAAATTCCCGTAGCTTGTTTTCGTGTTTTGACCAGCGTCGTATTTCTTTCAGATCGATTTTTTGATTTTTGGCAACCAACAGGGCTTGCTCCAGACTTTGCCTGTCATTCCAGTGATAATAGGCCGATAGCCTGTCTTTGGCGCAATCGGTGGGGGATAGAAGTTTTAATTGCCCGGAGGGGAACTTTAAGGTAACAATATTTTTAACGGGTTCCGAGCCGACCGATAAAGGACCTGAAGGAAATTCAACGAAAAACTTTGAGTCTGGGTGGCGGAAATATCTATTCTCTTCGAAGAAGCCGATCTCGGACAGGGCTTGGTTGACCTTCTTGCGGCTTGATTCCGTTTCATCTATAAAATCAAGATCGTAGGACTGATACTGGTTGTCGGTATAAATGGAAACACAGGCCCCTCCGGTAAGAACGCAGCGAATACCTTTTTTCTTGAGTTGATTGTAAACCAGTACGGCAAATTCCGACAGGTTCATATTTTTTACGGCTTTCATAACGGCTTTCCCTTTCTGCGGGGCCTGCGGCGGGTAATAACCAAACTATCCTGCAACTCTTGGGGATAAAACTTAAAGGCATTCCCCATAAGACTTTTAATATCGGTAGTGAATGGATATCTGGGGTTAAAACTATAAAGCCTGGTTCTGCCAACCATCCGGCTGGCTAGTATCCCGCCGATCTCAAGCCTTTCCAACTGTTTCTGAATTTGGTTAAGGTCGGTGTTGAAGAATCGGGATATCTCCCGGGCATAACCATCCTGTCTAGCATAAAGAAACACAAGTACTTTTTCCCGGTTGCCTGACCCCAATAATGTTTCCAACATGATAATGACCTCTTTAATAGGTTATATGACCTAATGTATAGGTCATTATAATAAAATTAAAACCAAAAGTCAAACAAATAAAATAGAAAATAAGCGCCATGAACCTTGAAAATCCTCTATCATACGAAAATGTCGCTCCATATCGGATCGGACAGCTGGGGCAAAAATTAAAAAACCTGGGATTGACGGCAAAGAAAGTTCAAAAAGTACTGGGACTGGAATGCCTGTCTGATCTTTATCCTCTGGAATACAGGTATCTTCCGCTGTTTGTGGAAAGGCTTTCGGAGGAAGAATCCCCGGTGAACCATGTTATCAGTCTGCTGGTTTTGGGATTACCGGGCAAAAAAGATGATATTGAACAGGCTTTGGGAGCTGCCAATCTGGAATTGCTATGCAATCTAAGTCTCTGCTCGGTTGACCGGGGAGACATACATGCCAATTTCACAATACTTCCGTTCGAGGACCTGTTGATAGCTACCGACAAGGTCTTTTTGAATGTCGATGAATATGCCAAGGATGAATATCTTTCCTCCGACAACTTGGTCTGGAGATTGGACAAGACCTCGTACATCATGGCGGCGGGAATGTTGCGTAAGCCATGCAAAACGGCGCTGGACCTGGGCTGCGGCTCCGGTCTGCAATCGCTGTTGTTGTCCCGGCAGGCCGTAAAAGTGACCGGGGTGGACATAAACCCCCGAGCCATAAACCTGGCCGGGTTCAATGCTCTGCTGAACGGCATCACCAACGTTAAATTCATCTGCGGCGATCTGTACCAACCGGTCGGCAATAGTAAATTCGACCGGATAGTCTCCAATCCGCCATCGGCCCCGGGCCTGGTAAAGGCTTGGAACCGGGAGGGCGGCATCAGCGGGCGGGAACTGGTGGAGGATATTCTCTCCGGTGTCCGGGATCACCTGGAATACGGCGGGATATGCCAGACCACCCTGCACCTGGGCTATAACGAGGATAAGGACATCATGCTGTGGCTGGAAAAATATTTGCCGGAAAAAGAATTCCTGAATTTCATCATCAGGCATACCGATGAGAGAGAAGCGGCCGAATATGCACTTCAGGAGGCCTATCAAAAATCCGGCCCCAAGGATCATATTACCTTTCACCGGACCTATCAGATCTACCGGGCGGGATTGAAGGCGGCCGGGATCGAGAGGGTCTCCTTCGGCCTGCTGTCGGCCAAATTCAAGGAGGGTGGACAGCCGCCGGCAATAAGAACGACCGACCTTTTAAGAGAATCGATATCCGGTTTGATAGAAGATCACTGGTCATAGACCTAAAATTTCTTATTCCTTGACAAGCCCGGGCCTTTTACGGTAAAATCATATACATTAAGGTTTTAACTGATAATTTATCAACCCAATTATACGTCATGTTTCAATAGGACATGGCCGTTTGCCAAGGAGGTTTTGCATGTCAGGTCATTCAAAATGGGCTACCATTAAAAGGAAAAAGGCCGGGATCGATGCCGCCAGGGGCCGTGTCTTTACCCGGGTGATAAAGGAGATCTCCATAGCCGCCAGACAGGGCGGAGGCGACCCCGACGGCAATCCCCGCTTAAGGACGGCCATTGGCATTGCCAAGGCCAGCAATATGCCGGCCGATAATATCGAGCGGGCCATCAAAAAGGGCACCGGCGAGCTGGAGGGCGTGACCTACGAGGAGATCACCTACGAAGCCTACGGACCGGGCGGAGTGGCCCTGCTGATAGACTGCGTGACCGACAACAAGAACCGCACCGCCTCCGAACTGCGGCACCTGTTCTCCAAATACGGCGGAAACATGGGGGCCCAGGGCTGCGTGGCCTGGATGTTCGAGGCCAAGGGGGTCATCACCGTAGACTCATCCAAGACCGACGAGGATACTCTGATGGACGTGGCGCTGGAGGCCGGGGCCGATGACGTCAAGGCCGAGGAGGGCGTATTCGAGGTGTTTACCGCGCCGTCCAGTCTGGAAGCGGTGAAGTTGGCCATCGAGGCCAAGGGTATCCCGGTAAGCTCGGCCGAGATGAACAAGATCCCCCAGAATACCGTCCAGCTTGACGAGAGGGGCGCCGAGAGCATGCTGAAGCTGATGGACATGGTGGAGGACTTCGACGACAGCCAGAAGGTCTATGCCAACTTTGACATCTCTCCCGAGATCATGGCCAAACTGGACAAGTAACAGCTGAACCACAAAGGCACGAAGACACCAATTTCGTTAAACATTAATCCTCTTTGTGCCTTGGTGTCTTGGTGGTGATGAAATGATAATATTAGGAATAGATCCCGGAAGCCAGACCACCGGATATGGAGTATTGGAAAGCGACGGCCGAAATCGCAAAGTAGTAGCCCTCGGATGCCTCAAGGCACGGCCGGGGGTTTCTCTTTCCGTCCGGCTGGGGGTGATCTACGCCGGGCTTCAGGGGGTCCTGGAGCAGTATAAACCAGATGAGGTGGCGGTGGAGGCCACCTTTTACGGCAAGAATGTCCACAGCGCCCTGGTGATGGGCCATGCCAGGGGTGTCTGCCTGCTGGCGGTGCAGCAGGCCGGATGCAAATTATTCGAATATTCCCCGCTGGAGGTGAAGAAGTCCGTGGTGGGCCAGGGCCGGGCCAGCAAGGATCAGGTGGGCTTCATGATCCGGGCCATGTTGGGCTTGCGGGCCACTCCGCCGGAGGATGCGGCCGACGCTTTGGCGGTGGCGATATGCCATCTGCAGAGAAGGCAATTGGCACAAATGATCAAGAAGGTTTGACCTCACCCTTGATCGCTCCCCGATGCGGCAAGAGAAAAATGTCACCCTGAGAAATCTTTTTATTTGGCAAGTTGAACGGGTGACATTTGGACCTCACCCCCGGCCCACTTCGTATGGCAAAATAAAATTCTTCTCAGTGCAGGCTCTCTCCAAATAAATTTGGAGAGGGAAAATGAGAAAATAATTTTTAAAAGATATGTATCATCACATCAAAGGAACATTGGTCCATAAATACCCGGCCGAGGCGGTGATAGACGCCGGGGGGGTGGGGTATCAGATAAGCATCTCGCTGAATACCTTTGATAAACTGCCCGAGACCGGCAACCAGGCCAAACTGCTGACCTACCTGCATGTCAAGGAGGACATCATGCAGTTGTTCGGCTTTGCCAGCGAGAAGGAGCGCAAGGTCTTCAAAATTCTGATCGGGGTCTCCGGCATCGGGCCCAAGCTGGCGCTGACGGTGCTGTCGCACATGGCCCCGGAGGACCTGGAACAGGCGGTGGCCAACCAGGATATGACCATGCTGACCGCTATCTCCGGGGTAGGCAAGAAGACCGCCGAGAGACTACTGGTGGAGTTGAAGGGCAAGATCGCCGAAGCGGTGGTGGAGGGATTGCCGACTATCAGGGGACAGGGGGCAGGTACCAGTGACCCGGTGATCGAGGCCTTGATGACTTTGGGATTGAATTACGCCGAGGCCAAGAATGCGGTGGAGAAGGCCAAGGCCAAACTGGGTGACAAGGCTCCGGTGGAGCAGTTGATACGGGAAGCGCTTAAGGGAAAATGAACAAGTATTGCTGGAAAGATTGGGACATTAACCACAAAGGCACTTACCCCTCCCTGCCCTCCCCCAAAGGGAGAGGGAAACTGATAAGGTATTCAGTCATTGCGAGAATACAAGCATACTTTACATGCGAAGCAATCCAATATATATAATAAACTCTGCGTCTCAGCGGTAAAAAAATCAAATATTAATAAATGATATGACAGATAAAATAACCATACCCGATGTCCTGGAGGGCGATCTTGAGTTCGATTCCTCGGTCCGGCCGGTAAGCTTCGACGAGTTCGTGGGGCAGAACAAGATCAAGGACAACCTCAAGATATTTATCCAGGCCGCCCAGGGCCGGGGCGAGGCCATAGACCACATGCTGTTCTGCGGGCCGCCGGGGCTGGGCAAGACCACCCTGGCCCATATCATCGCCAAGGAAATGGGGGTGCAGATCAAGGCCACCACCGGCCCGGTGCTGGAGCGCCCGGCCGACCTGGCCGGGATCCTGACCAACCTGGGCGAACACGACGTGCTGTTCATCGACGAGATCCACCGCATCAACCGGATGGTAGAGGAATATATCTACCCGGCCATGGAGGATTACTGCATAGACATCATGATAGACAAGGGCCCCAGCGCCCGCTCGGTGCGGCTGAACCTGCCGAAATTCACACTGATCGGGGCCACCACCCGGGCCGGCCTTTTAACCGCGCCCATGCGGGCCCGTTTCGGCATGATCAACCGGCTGGATTATTACACCCATGACGATCTGGAGCAGATCATCCTTCGCTCGGCCAAGATATTCAATGTCAGCATAGATTCCGGCGGGGCCAGGGAGATAGCCCAGCGCTCCCGGGGAACTCCCCGGGTGGCCAACCGCCTGCTGCGCCGGGTGCGCGATTTCGCCCAGGTGGAGTGCGACGGCAACGTTACTGCGGCCATCGCCCAGAGATCATTATTACGCTTGGAAGTGGACGAGGTGGGGCTGGACGACATGGACAAGAGGATACTGGAGGCCATCATCAAGAAATTCAACGGCGGGCCGGTGGGCCTGAACACCCTGGCGGTGGCGGTGGGCGAGGAGTCCGACACGGTGGAGGAGGTCTACGAACCGTATCTGATACAGGAAGGATTTTTGATGAGAACCCCGCGGGGCCGGGAGGCCACCGAGAGGGCGTACAAACATTTGGGACTAAGTTCGGGGAAGAAGCAGACGGAGATGCTTTAGTTTGGCTGGCCTTTAATTCTTCTTCAAAAACATTAAGTCCTAAACAACAGTAATGGATAGATGATGAAAGTTGTATTCCCAAAACCGTATAGAACATCTATTGAGAAAATCTTAAGGTTTAAAAAAGATTTCCTGGAATATAGGGTATTGGCAAAGAAAAATAGGTTATCCAATGAAGAAGTTCTGGAATTAAAAAAACTACGAGAAAAACTAAACATATCGCTCACAGAAATAGCAAGACTTGTATTGCAAAGTGGTGTAGGTATTCGCTTCCACAGTGATTCGAATTCAATCGATATCTTTACCAATATATTCAATCTTGATCGTTTAAATATACCAAGTTCAGGTGTTATTGATTTGCTTGATCGTTCTATCGGTTGCTATTATGTTCTAAGAAGAAATGTTTATAGGAGATTGATCAATCCTTTTTATTGGATTGGTGAAGTTATAAGGTTTCCATTCCGAATTCTATCATTTGCCGGATTTGATTCTGTAAGGGCTGAAGTATCATTGATCGGCAAACTTTATAAGTTTACAATGGGTCTTATGACTTTTATTTTGACAGCAATTCAGTTATTGCGTCTTTTAGGGATTGATATTGGAAATCATATTTTGAAATAAATATTTGTTAAAAATAAACTGATTTATTCATAACCATCAATACACAAAGCGAAAGATTACAAATTACAAAAGGACTTGCCAGCAGGGCAGCCGTTTATTCGCAATGGTGCAATACGCTGGCCATCAAGGCCAGAGTAAGTTATTATAAATACTAAGGTAAATTAAATGTCTGAAAAACCAAAGATCGGCCTGGCCCTCTCCGGCGGAGTGGGCTACTGCATGACCCACATAGGTGTATTGCAGGCTCTGGAGAACGCCGGCATCCGGCCGGATATCATCGCCGGGACCTCGGGCGGGGCCCTGATCGGCGCCCTGTACGCCTCGGGCATCCGGCTGGACCGGATAGAGGAGATCGCCAAATCCATCAAGTGGAACAAGCTGATGGGGCCGCATTTCCTTTTCCAGGGTCTGGGCTCATCCAAACCGATCGAAGACCTGATGGATGACCTGCTGGGCAGGGGCCGTCGCTTCGCCGACCTCAACATCAAGCTGCTGGTCTCGGCGGTGGACCTGATCAGCGAGCAGAAGATCATCTTCCCCGAGAACGAATCCCAGACCATCTCCATGCCGGTCCGGGCCTCCTGCAGCCTGCCGCTGGTATTTTCCCCGGTCAGGGATGGAGAACGGCTGCTGGTTGACGGCGGGATGCTGGTGCCCCTGCCGGTGCGGGAGCTTAAGGAGCATGGCGCCGGGTTTGTGATCGCGGCCGATTTCAAAGTGGCCCGCGACGAGCCCAAGAATATGTTCGACGTGGCCCTGCGCACCCTGCGGATCGCCAACCAGGAAAGGGTCGAGGCCTCGGCCAGGGCCGCCGACATCATGGTGGAAAGCCATATCGGCGGGGGAAGCCGGTGGGACCTGGCTGCTGCGGTGGACCTGATCAAGGTGGGGCGGATGGAAACAGAGGATATGCTGGCCAAGAACGGCGAAAAGATCAAAACCATCAAGGATGTCTGATAATTATATGAATGACAAACCGAAGATCGGCCTGGCTTTGGCCGGAGGGGTGGGCTACTGCCTGGCCCATATCGGCGTGCTGAAGGCCCTGGAGGAGGAGAACGTCAAAGTCGACGTGTTGTCCGGGACCTCGGGCGGAGCCCTGATCGGGGCCCTGTATGCCTCGGGGATAGGCGCCGACCGGCTGGAGGAGATCGCCAAAACCATCTCTTGGAGCCAGCTGATGAGCCCCACCATGATATTCCGCAACAAGGGGCTGGTCTCCTCGGAGCCGATAGAGAATTTAGTGGAGGAGCTGATCGGCAAGAACCGTCGCTTCAGCGAGCTGAAGCTTCCCCTCTCGGTGGCCACCGTGGACCTGATCTCGGGGGACGAGATAATGTTCCCCAACAGCCCCGACGATCTTATAGCTCCGGCGGTACGGGCCTCCTGCTCGGTGCCGGTGGTGTTCGCCCCGGTGAAGATAGGCAAATGGCTGCTGTCGGACGGCGGGATCAAGGACCCCCTGCCGGTCAAGCCGCTGAAAAAATACCATCCCCAGTTGATGATCGGGGTGGCCTTTGTTACCGGGAAGTACGAGCCCACCAATCTTTTCGAGATCGGGGTCCGCTCCATGATGCTGGCCAACGACAAGATCCTGGAGGTCTACGAGCAGGAGCTGGATGTGCTGATAAAATGCCAGACCGGCGAGATATCCAGCTGGGACCTTAAAACCGCCGTCCAGCTGATCGACGTGGGCTACGAAGCCGCCCGGCAGAACATCGACAAGCTGAAAGGGTGCTGCGATAACAAAAAAATCAATTTGGGATAGGGCGTAAGATGACCGTGCTGTATGTTCTGTTGACGGCTGTGATAGTGATATTCGGGCTGGGGATGCTCCTGATGCAGAGAAGGACCGACCGGGCCCTGCGGGAGCTCAAGGATTCCGCCAGGAACGACCAGTCCCTCAATCTGATGAGCCAGTGGCTGCAGGACACCAAATCCTCCCTGGACGGCCGCATGCAGGAGACCAGGCAGACCCTGGATTCCCGGCTGGCCGAGGTGGACCGCAAGATCGGCAACTCCATGGAATCGGTCAGCCAGCGGCTGGAGGGCAACACCAAAACGGTGGGCGACCGCTTGGACAGCGCCGCCCGGGTGATCGGCGAGGTCCAGAAACAGCTGGGAATACTCTCCAAAGCCACCGACGCCATGCAGGAGATGGGAAAGGATATCTCTTCATTGCAGGATATCCTCCGGTCGCCCAAGCTGCGGGGCGGGATGGGCGAATATTTCCTGGGCGATCTGCTGGCCCAGATCCTGCCGCCGCACCATTTCGAATTGCAATATACCTTCCGCTCCGGCGAGAAGGTGGACGCCGTGGTAAAGCTGTCCGACAAGCTGGTGCCGGTGGACGCCAAGTTCCCGCTGGAGAATTTTCAGAAAATGCTGGCGGCCCAAAGCGACGATGACCGCAAGACCTGGCGCCGGAAATTCGTCTCCGACGTCAAGAAGCACGCCGATGCCATAGCCTCCAAGTATATCCTGCCGGATGAGGGTACCTTCGACTTTGCCCTTATGTATATCCCGGCCGAGAACGTCTACTACGAGACCATCATCAAGGACGAGAATTTCGGCGAGGAAAAGTCCATCTCCACCTACGCCATAGAACAAAAAGTTATCCCGGTCTCGCCCAACTCGCTCTACGCCTACCTGCAGGCCATCATTCTGGGCCTACGAGGCATGAAGGTGGAGGAGAGGGCCCAGGAGATAATAGAATCATTATCCCGCCTGGCCGGGGACCTTAGCAAATTCCGGGGGGAGTTCGACGTGGTGGGCACCCATATCGGAAACGCCTGGAAGAAATACGAGGAGGCCGAAAAACGGCTGGTCCGCTTCGAGGACCGGCTGGAGAGCGTGGAGGGTAAACATCTGGAGCAAACCAAGGAGATAACGGAGTAAACTATGCAAATCGATGCCAGATTGATACAAGACCTTTTCCCGGTGGGGGTCTTCACTGTTATATTTGCAGTGGCCCTGATTGCCAGCTACTACAGCCTCAAGAAACAGAAAAAGTTGATGAGGGAGGTGGCACTGAAACTGGGGCTTGAGTTCAGCGAAACAGACCCCTTCTCGTTCCTGTCCCGGGATAAACGGTCCCGTCCCGCCTACCGCCGGCCCAGCGATGCCGGGTTCGATATCCAGGGTTTCGTAAAAAAAATAGCGGCGGTATTCTCGCCCTGGCGGGTGACCGGGAAATATCACGGCTATCAGGTCATCATCCGGATCGAGAAGAAGGATAAGCAAAGTTTCACCGTGGTTCAGTTGCTGTTCAACCAGTCCCTGGGTATGGGTTTGAACATCGCAGAGGGCAATTTTCTTTCCAAGATCGGCAAGAACATATTGGGCAAGAAACCGATCAGCACCGGCAACCTTGATCTCGACGGCAAGGTCTACATCTCCGGTCAGGACGAGATGAAGATCAAGTATCTGGTGAAACGCTCCGAATTACAGCAGATATTGCTGTCGCTATACAACAAATACCCCGGCACACGGATCGACGATCAGGGCCTGACCTACCGGCAGAACAAGGTCCTGACCGATCTGGCCGGTTATCAGGCGCTGTTGACCAGCCTGATCGGCGCCGCCAAAGCATTTACTCAATAACCGAATTTAAACCTGATATTTCGCGAGTTATTAAGGAGAGCAGTTAATAGTGGTCTTTTTTTACCACAAAGGCGCAAAGACCGCTAAGAAAATTGTACCATGTGTCCTTGATATCATTTAGTTTTGTGCTGAATTTCCCTGACAAAAGACCCTTCGCGACCTTAGCGTCTTAGCGGTGATTGAATTTCCAATGACTACAATTAATCGCTCGGATTAATAATTTTCTGCCGTATGCGGCAGTCACCGTCTCCCGGTTGGGCGCCTATAGTCGAAGAAATAAGAATCCAAAACAGCCTGTAAATAAAAAACTAGGAGGCCTATGAAGAAAACAATAATCACAGCCCTGGCGCTGTCCTTCCTGGGAGGCCTGGCTCTGGCCCAGAGCACCCAGCCGCTGTTCCATATCGAGCGGACCAAGAACGCCAATAAACTTTATTACGAAGCCCGGATAGGGGCCGACGGAAAAATAGACGCCGAAGATCCCATCAAGGTCTATTGGATCATGTGGGCCAAGGATTCCACCGGGAAGACCACCGAGGGCATGAATTTCATCGAGCGGGTCAAGGTTTACGGATATAACATCAAGGCCGACAGCACCGGGAAGATATTCAAAATGACGCTTAAGCCCTTTAAGGAGCGACTGATAAGAGTTTATCTCAAGGATAATGTGGCCAAGGCCGAGATGACCATCAACTACCGGCCGGCCTATTTCGAGAAGATGTTCATCTATGCCAAGGGGGATTCCAAGCCTGATTCCATTAGGCTGTCCGGTTATGATGTGGATAGCGGTAAAGAGATATTCGAAATGTTCCTGCCGAATAAAAAATGAATAATTTTGATATGAATTTGACTGTCGTGAAAATAAATCCATTCTTGATACGAGCCCACAGAGATTATCGGAGATGCCCATGAAGACAGGCTATGTGGCCATTGCCGGAAGGCCCAATGTGGGCAAATCCACTCTGCTCAATAAATTCATGGGGGTAAAGCTCTCGGCCGTCAGCCGCCGGCCCCAGACCACCCGCCAGCGGGTGCTGGGGATAGACAACGGTCCGGAGTATCAGATAATCTTCCTGGACACCCCGGGGCTGCTGGATCCCAGCTATGCCCTGCAGGTGAAGCTGCTTCGGATCGCCCACCGATCCATCGAGGAGGCGGACCTGCTGTTGTTCATGATCGATGCCAAGATAGGGATATTGGCTGAGGATGCGGCCTTCCTTGAAAAAAACAAGAAGGGCAAGGTGATCGGAGTTCTGAACAAGATCGACCTGATGGAAAAGGAAGGGGTGCTGAAAGCCATAGCGCAGTTCCACCGCCTGACGGCCATTGAAGACATATATCCCATAGCTGCCCTGAAGGGGTTCGGCATCGATGAACTGCGCCGGGGCGTTTTGGACAAACTGCCGGAGGGCCCGGCCCTCTACGACCAGGATTCCCTGACCGACCAGCCGGAGAAATTCTTCGTATCGGAGATAATACGGGAGAAGATATTCGAGCTGTGCGGGGCCGAGGTGCCCTATGCTACGGCGGTGGTCATCGACCAGTTCAAGGAGCAGCCCGGCCGCAAGGATGTGATCTCGGCCACCATCTGGGTGGAGAAGGAATCGCAGAAGCCGATATTGATAGGCCAGGGCGGCCACAAGATGAAGGCCATCGGCTCGTCCGCCCGGCGGGACATAGAGAAGTTTTTGGACCGGCCGGTGTTTCTGGAGCTGTTTGTCAAGGTCAAGAAAAAGTGGAGGTCGCGGGAGAGCGACCTTAGGGACCTGGGGCTGTGATAAGAAAAAGACCGCCGCTGAATCAGCGGCGGTCTTTCAGTTCCTGGACCAGGCGTTTGGCCCGGTTATGCTCCTCCAGGGTCCTGGTGAAGATATGGCTGCCGTCCCCCTTGGAGACGAAGTAAAGAAAATTGGTCTGGGCCGGGTAGGCCGCGGCCTCCAGGGATCTTCGGCCCGGGTTGCAGATGGGGCCGGGCGGCAGCCCCTGGCGGCGGTAGGTGTTGTAGGGGGAGTCGATCTCCAGGTCGTCGTAGGTCAGCCTGCGATTCTTGTGCCGGGGCAGGGCATATTCAACGGTGGCGCAGGATTCCAGGGGACGCCTGGCCTTAAGGCGGTTGTAGAAGACCGAGGCCACCACCGGCCTCTCGGCATCCACCTGGGCCTCCCGCTCCACCAATGAGGCCATGATCACCATCTGTCGCAGGTCCCGCTTCTGCCTCTTGAGCTCATCCATCCATTCCGGCTTGATGTTGGCAAAAAAACTCTCCACCAGCCTCCGGGCGATCAGATCGGCAGATGACCCCCACTCGAAATCATAGGTCTCCGGGAAAAGGTAGCCCTCCAGCGAAGCGGCTTTTATTCCGTGGAAATTCATCAGGGCCGTGTCCCGGAAAGCCTTGATCAAAGCCTGGCTGTCGGCTCCGGCCTCATTGGCCAGAATGCCGGCGATCCGGGCCAGGGTCAGTCCTTCGGGTATGGTGACCTTATGATAAACCACCGCCCCGCTGTGGATCTTGTCCAATGCCTCCCAGGCCGAAAGGGGGTAGTCGAAGCGGTAGCGTCCGGCCTTCAGCCTGCGGTTCAACCCGCCGGCCAGGGCCAGATATTTGAACATGGCCGGATGCTCGATGACGCCGTCCCGGTGCAGCATATTGGCGATCTGCCCGGCCGAAGCCCCGCGCCGGACGGTGATTATCCTGGGCTGCCATTCCCGGTCGATGGACCTGGTGCCGAAGATTATGACCAGCAGATAAATAAAAAGGCCCAGCAAGGCCGCCAGGGCTATTTTAATCGCTATCTTTTTTAACATGAAGTTTTAGAAAATCACTTAATATTATAGAAGCGGATATGCTATCCAGCGCTTTTTTATTGTCTTTTAATTTTTGCCCGGCCAGATGGATCGATTGCTGGGCAATTTTACTGGTGAAACGTTCGTCGTACAGGTACACCGGCAGTTTGAATTCACCCTCCAGCCGGGATTTTACTTTATCCACGAAACAGGTCAGATGGGTGTCGCTGCCATCAAGCCTGGCCGGTCTTCCTACTACCAGAGCTGTAACATTGTTCTGAGTTATTATGGGAAACAGCTGCTTCATCAGATCGGGGATTCCCCTGATCTCCAGGGGAGGGAGGGGCTGGGCGCTGATCAGCAGTTCGTCGGTAAGGGCCAGACCCACCCGGCGCCGTCCCAGGTCCAAACTCAGTATCCGTCCCTTAAAACTCATTTCTGGCGGGCTAAAAAATCGCGGATGGCATAGCGGTGAGCCTTGAAAGCGATATCCCGGGGGAGGCTTTTGGGATTGAACAGCTCGATCTGGCTGGCATCGTCTCCGGCCACCATATTGCGGGTCACGGCCTGGCCCTGATAGACCACCAGGATGACGTGGCACCGGGGATCATCGACCCCGCTATATACGCCCACCAAGGGGCCGGTCTTTATCTTCAGGTTGGTCTCCTCCTTGGCCTCCCGGGCGGCGCATTCCTGGGCGCTCTCGCCGTATTCCATGAACCCGGAGGGCAGGGACCATAATCCGGCAAAAGGCTCGTATTTCCGTTTGACCAGAACCAGTTTTCCATCGATCATAATGATGGCGGCTGCCGCCGGGGTGGGGTTCTGATAATAGATGAAACCGCAGTCCAGACAGACCTGCCGTTTATGGGCGTCGATCTTTTTATGCTTAAGAGGCGATTTGCAGAGGGGACAGAATTTATATTTCATAAATGGGTATGTCGTTCTTAAAAGATGTGAAAGGGCTGCAAGTTATAACGCTTGCAGCCCCAGGGTGGTGGCGCTATTTGGCCTTTTGAACCTTGCCAGAACGAATGCAGCGGGTGCAGACGGAAATGCGCTTTACCTTGCCGTCGGTCAGGACCCGGACCTTTTGAAGATTGGGGTTCCAGCGGCGGGGTCCTACATTATGGGCGTGACTGATGGTATGGCCGAAGGCCACCCCTTTGCCGCAGATATTGCATATTTGAGACAATTTATGCTCCTTTCGTGATTATTTTATTCGGAAAGCCAGTAGAGAAAGCGGCCGCAATTGCCACAGGTGGTCAGCGACTGGTTTTTCCCCACCTTGGTGGCCTGAGCGGTCGGCATTCTGATATAACAGCCGCAGCACACCCCGTTGATCACCGGTACCACCGGGCGGCCGTATCTGATCTTGAGCTTCTGGTAACGGGAGAAAATATCCTTGTCCACCTGTTTGGCCACGTCGGACTGGGCTTTGGTCAGATGCTCCAGGCTGTCTATCTTGAAGCCCATGGCTTTCTCCTGGGCGGAATCCTCGGTGGTCTCCTTGATCATTAGTTCCAGGTCGTGCAGCGTAACCAACAATTCCATTTGGGGATGCATGATGACCTCGTCGTTAAATATTCTTTTCTAATTCTGTTATCCGGGAGATGAATTCCGCCGGCTGGTCCGCCGTGAACAGGGCATCGCCGGGTAACAGCTCCTTGGCCAGCTGGGCGATCCTGCCCAGGGTGATCAGGTACTGGTTCTGGGGGTCGTGGGGCGGAGCTATGATCAGGAAAAAAAGCTTGGTTGGCTTTTTATCGATGGCGTCGAAATCCACCCCGGCTTTTGACCGGCCGACGATCAGGGTCAGGGAATTAAGCAGCAGGGAGCGGCAGTGGGGGATGGCCACGGATTTTCCGATCCCGGTGGAGCCCAGCTCCTCGCGTTGCTTGAGGCTGACCAGCAGGATCTTCTGCTCTTTCTCCTCCAGCCCGGTCCGGCCCACCAGCTCTTTGAGGACGGAATCCCGCCCGGCGGCCTTGAGGTTCAGGTGAACCCGTTCCGCCTTAAGCAATGATGATATTTTTACTGACGCACTACCCATAATTTTATCGTGGCCTCCACTTCAGGATGGAGCTTGATCGGTATGTTGTAAACCCCCAGGGCCTTGATCGGCTCCTCCAGTATAATATTGTTTTTATCGATATCCACCCCCTGGTCGCCCAAAAGCTTCGCGATATCGGGGATGCTGACTGATCCGTAGAGTTTGTCGTCCTCGGCGGCCTGAACGGTGGCGGTGCAGGATACCTCGTTGAGCTTCTTGGCCAGTTCTTCGGCCTCCTGCTTCTTCTTGCTGAGGTGCAATTCCTCTTTCTTGATCTTGATCTGCAGCTGCTTCATGCTGTTCTCGTTGGCCGGAAGGGCCTTGCCTTGGGGGATCAGGTAATTCCTGGCATAGCCCGGTTTGACCTCCACGGCTTCGGTTTTTTTGCCCAGGGAGGGAATATCCTGGGTCAGTATGACCTTCATATTATTACTCCTAAAAATGCTTGATTAACGGTGATCGGAAATGAACGGGAGCAGCGCCAGGTGGCGGGCTCTTTTGATGGCTGTGGTCAGCATCCGCTGATGCTTGGCGCAGGTGCCGGAGACCCGGCGGGGGACTATCTTGCCCCGTTCGGTCATGAAGTGGCGGAGCTTTTTGTCGTCCTTATAGTTGACATGGGCGGCCTTATCCAAACAGAACTTGCAGTCCTTGCGGTGAAATACCCTGCGTTCTTTGGGATTGCGGGGGTTGTCTTTGGTTTCTCTTTTCAACATGATTTGAATGTCTTCCTTAAATATATGTTAGATTGAGTTTTTCTTAAGGTCGGCCGGACGCTGTCAATCGGCTTCGGGCGCGGAGTCCTGGCTGGTTTCGCTTTTTTCCAAAAAGCGGACGCTGTCGGCCCTGATCTCGATGACGGTTCTCTTCTGGCCGGTTTCGGTCTCCCAGGAACGGCTTTCCAGCCGGCCCTCCACCATCACCGGGCTGCCTTTATGCAGATACTTATTCACGTTTTCGGCTATGGCCTGCCAGGCCACCACGTTGATGAAGGTGGTGTCATCCTGCCAGCGCCCGGACTGGTCCTTATGCCTCCGGTTGACCGCCAGCGAGAAATTGCAGACCGCACTGCCGTTGGGAGTATATCTCAACTCCGGATCACGGGTCAGCCGGCCTGACAGCAGTACCCGGTTAAGGGTGGGAACGCGTAATTCACTCATATTCTTATCCTTTTAAATCAAAAGGGAAGATCGTCGTCGCTTTTGTCCGGAGAGACCTCAGGTCCGCTGGGCTGTCCCTCGGGACTGCCGCTGTCCGGGGAAGGGCCGGAGGTTCCGGCGGCCCGGGGCTCGCGATCCAGGAATTCTATCCGATCGGCCCTGATCTCCAAAGTGCTGCGCTTTTGGCCGTCCTCAGTCTCCCATGACCGGTTCTGCATCTTGCCCTCGACCAGCACCGCCCGGCCCTTGGCCAAAAACTGCTGGCATAGTTCGGCCAGTTTCTGCCAGGCTACTATGCCCACAAAGGTGGTGTCTTCCTTAAGTTCTCCGGAGGCGCTTTTGTATTTACGGTTGATGGCTATGCTGAAATTAGTGACCGGGGTCCCGTTGGAGGTTTGGCGGACCTCCGGATCCTTGGTCAGCCTTCCGATAAGAAAAACCCTGTTCAATTCGGCAAGTTTGAGATCAGGCATTTTACCTCCTAATTATTCGCTGTCTTTGGCAGGGGCTTTGGTTTCAACCGGGGCGGCTTCGACGGGCGCCGGGGTGCTGGTGGCAATATGCCCCTTGATTATCAGATGTCGTACAACATTCTCATTCAGACGGCATATCCGGTCCAGAGCCTTGGGGGCTCCGGCCGGGGCGTTGAACTGGATGCATAAGTAATTGCCATCGCGGTGCTTATTTAGGAGATAGGCCATCTTGCGGCGGCCCCATCGCTCCACGTTGACGGTCTCTCCGCCCTGTTCCTTGATGAGTTCGGAGACCTTCTGGATCTCGGTCTCCAGTCCGGCATCATCGGTGGCCGGATTTAGTATGATCACTGTTTCGTATGCGTTCAAGGTATTGCTCCCTAAATAGTTTTCTGATTTATAGAGTTCATGGCCGTTTCCAGGCCTAGGTTAATTATTTTTATTATCGAGTCGGCCGCTCTGGCGGTCATCTCTTTGGCCATAGGGTATTCCGGAGCGGTAAATTTGCCCAGCACGAAGTTGCTGGCATCGCAGGAAGAGGGCAGGGGACCCACTCCCAATCGCAGCCTGGCGAAATTTTCAGTCTTCAGGGAGTCGATGATGGATTTAAGGCCCTTCTGTCCCCCGTGTGACCCCGCTAACCTTAAACGCAGCTGCCCCAAAGGCAGATTGATGTCATCGCAGACCACCACCAGCCGATCGGTGCCGAAATTACGCTCCTTCATAACCTGTTTGAGCGCCTGCCCGCTTAAGTTCATATAGGTCAGGGGGCGCACTAAAAAGAACGGGGGGGTCCGGCCGATGCCATAGCTGAATTTGTTTTTATAACGCCAGGTGATGCCGTTCTGGCGGGCCAGATGATTAAGCACCGAAAATCCCAGGTTGTGCCGGGTACTGCCGTATTCCCGGCCCGGGTTTCCCAGGCCGGCTACGCACCAGGTGTTGCTGTCCGGATATCTGTTAGGCATTTATGAGGCCAGCAGGCTATTCTGCCGCTGCTTCCTCGTCCTTCTTGCCCTTGACGATCACCTCGGGCTCTTTGACCGCCTCGGCAATGGCTGGAGTCTCGGCCACGGCGGTTTCCACTATCGGGGGAAGGATTGTGGTGATGACCTTGGATGGATCGGAGACCACCTCGCCCTTCTCCAGCTTGATGTCGCTGACATGAAGGGACTGCCCGACCTTGAGGTGCTGGACGTCGAGGGTTATCTGATCGGGGATATCGGTGGGGAGGCAGAAGATCTCCACCATGTCCAGAATATGATCCAGTATTCCTCCGCCGTTTTTGACACCATCGGGGATTCCGGTCAGGGCGATGGGTATCTTTACCTTGATCTTCTCCTTGAGCTGGATCTCCTGCAGGTCCAAATGCAGCAGTACGTTGTGGATGGGCTCGGTTTGGGCCTCCTTGATGATGGCCTTGAGTTCTCTTTTTTCGTCGGCCAGCTGGAGATTGATGATGACATTCTCGCTGGAGGCATACTTGAACAGCGGCAGAAGGTCCTTGGCATCGAACATCAACGGAATGGCAGGCTTGCCATGGCCGTAGACCACGGCCGGTATCTTGCCGTTCTTTCTTAAGGCCTTGGCTTTCTGTTTTCCCTGCTCCTCTCTGCGGTGAGCAATTAATGTGACTTCATGCATGGTTGGTTTTCTTCCTAATATTAATGATTTGGCAGTTTATTAAGGTCGTTTTTCTTAGATCAGTTAAAAAGGCTGCTGACGGACTCTTCGTTGTGGATCCGCTTGATGGCATCGGCCAGGAGCTTGGATATGGAAAGCACCTTGATCTTGGGTATCCGTTTCTCCGGCGGCAGGGGGATAGTGTTGGTCAGAACCACCTCGGTGAGTGGGGCCTCGGCGATGGATTCTATGGCTTGGCCGGACAACACCCCGTGGGTGGCGGTGGCGTAGATGGATTTTGCTCCATTCTGCTTCAATATGCCGGCCACTTCGCAGATGGTGCGGGCGGTGTCCATGACATCGTCGACGATCAGGCAGTTCTTGTCGGCCACCTCTCCGATGATATTCAGCACCTCGATCTTGTTGGGCCCGGGCCGTCGTTTGTCAATGAAGGCCAGGGGAAGGTCACCCAACCGCTTGGCAAAGGCCCTGGCCCGGTTGACGCCGCCGGTATCGGGGGACACCACCACAAAATCCTGGACCCCCAACTGCTGGAAATGCTTGATCAGCACCGGCGAGGCATAGAGGTGGTCCACCGGGATATCGAAGAACCCCTGAATGGCCTCGGTGTGCAGGTCCATGGTCAGTATTCGGTGGGCGCCGGCTACGGTTATCAGGTTGGCCACCAGTTTGGCCGAGATCGGCACCCGGGGCATGTCCTTGCGTTCCTGCCGGGCATAACCAAAATAGGGGATGACTGCCGTGATCCGCTTGGCCGAGGCCCGGCGGGCGGCGTCCATCAGGATCAGCAGTTCCATCAGGTTGTCGGACGGCATGAAAGTGGGCTGGAGGATGAACACATCGGTGCCCCGAACGTTCTCGTTGATCTGGACCCGGATCTCACCGTCGGAGAACCTTCCGATGGTGCATTCGCCCAAGGCCTGGCCCAGCTCCCGGCCGATATCTATCGACAGATCGGGATTGGCGGTTCCGGAGAATACCTTCAACTCACCGTTCATTGTTAGATCCTTACCAAATATCTTTAATTATGGCTCAGGGGCAGGGACTCGAACCCTGGTTCTCAGCTCCAAAGGCTGGTGTCCTGCCAATTGGACGACCCCCGAATATTTTTATCCTATTACTTTATCTATGAACTCCCGGCCTTGGCCGGTCTTGAAATATCTTTCGCGTTTTCGGGCCTCCGAAAGATTGGGGAATTCTTCTTTGTAAATCAGGACCCAAGGCCTTCGGTTTCTGGTATAGGTGCATTTACCGCTGTTATGCTCTTTTATCCGTTGTTCAATATTGGCTGTAGAACCGATGTATCTGGTGCCTAAAGAGACACTTTTTAAAATATAAACAAAATATGGCATTTTTTAGGGACTCTCTGCCGGCAGACAAGCTTTGTAGCAGAGCGACGGCAGATCCGCCGCCGCTTTACTTGTATCATTCCAACCGGCGGAGAACCCAAGGTGTATCAGCTCCAAAGGCTGGTGTCCTGCCAATTGGACGACCCCCGAATATTTTTATATACAACAACGATACAGGGCTAAAATAGGAAATCAAAAAACGGGAAATAGTAGTAGCGTTTTCGTGGTTACTAATCCAAGCAACATTGATTACGGGGTTTTAATAAACTTCGTGTCTTCGTGGTTAATGGTGTCTGCTATTTGATGCCCTGCTTTAGCAAGTAGTGCCCCGGGCAATAAAAAAGCTGACAACAGGCTGCTTGTAATAGTCAAGCTATAAGTAAGCCGCATGGAGATGTTCCCTGCATAACAGCAAGGAACGCGACGACCTACTGTCAACCGTCGGTTTCCCGGTCCGGAAATTTATATCAATCTAAAGATTAGTGGGTTGGTCTACCGGAGCATCCTCCTTGATGACAGGCGGAGCCCCACCTTCCTTAAGGGTCTTGTGATATTCGTCGAGGATGGCCTTTTCCAACATCTGCCGGGTCTCGGCGTTGATGGGGTGGGCCACATCTTTGTAGGTTCCGTCGGCCATCTTGCGGCTGGGCATGGCGATGAAGGGCCCGTTGTTCCCCTGGATGATCTTGATGCCCCTAACTGCAAAGGCGTTGTCGAAAGTCACGTTGGCGAAAGCCAACAACTTGTCGTTGCCGCCCTGGCGCAGCGATACCCTGATCTCGGTGATCTGCATAGATGTTTTACCTTCCGTAGCCGATGTTAGTAGTTGAGTTATTGGGATTGGTTCGGTATAAATCTATCGAATTATTTTCCCGAGGATACGCTGTGTGCCAGGAAACTGCCGGGCCAGATTTTTGAAATTTTACTATAACCTTTTTCGGCCGAAGCGGCATCGGGGAACAGGCCAAAAACAGAAGAGCCGCTGCCAGACATCATGCTGCCCAAAGCTCCGGCTTTCAGCAGATCGGCTTTAACCCTGGAAATCCGCGGATGACGGGGGATGACCGCCGGTTCAAGATCGTTGATCAAATGCCTGGATATATCAACAGCGGCTTTGCCCAGCCCACAGGATTTCAAAAGTATTTTACTAAATTTATGCCCTTTTGTCAACCTGTTTTTTGTTTTTTTATGATTTTTATAAGCCCAGGCGGTGGATACCGGAAATCCCGGATATACTAAAACGAAATGGTATTCCCTGGGGCATCTTCGGGCCCTTACCTTTTCGCCCCTTCCGGTGACATGGGCGGTGCCTCCCTTTAAAAAGAAGGGGACGTCCGATCCCAGGGATGCGGCGGCTTTCTTCAGGTCGGCCGGGGACATCTCTTCCAGGTGCCACAGTTTTTTCAGCCCCAGCAGAACCGCGGCGGCATCCGACGACCCGCCACCCAGACCGGCCCCGATGGGGATGTTCTTCTTCAGGGTTATCGTTGCGCCGAATGTCTTTTTGGCGGGGTGTCTTTTCAGCGCCAGGTTCCTAAGTGTCAGGGCTGCCCGGTATGCCAGATTGGAGTCGTCCGTCGGCAGTTTGGGGTCATTGCATTTGAGTACTATCCGGCCATCCCGACGGGAGGACAAGGTTAATTCATCATGCAGTGATATGCAATGGAAGACAGAATCAATATCATGGTATCCGTCGGGGCGTTGGCCAAGGATCTTCAGGGTCAGGTTGAGTTTGGCGTAGGCTTTGATTTTCAGTTTGTCCATGGCTTGATTGTAGCATAACAGGCCGGGGAAACTCAATGGAAATATTAAATGCATGAATTTTCTTGACAATATTGGGGCCAAAATTAAAATTGCCAAACACGGGTTTCGGCCAGAATAGAGACCAACCGGGCGCAATGCGCCTGCCGGACAACACCAGCCAGTTACTTTCTTGTGACCAAGAAAGTAACAAAGAAGTCTTTACCGCCCAGTTACGCGGTAAGCCAAGCCTATGCTCCGGCATTCACTGAACCAGAACCGGCTATAGGCCAATAACACACTGAATGCTTTTTCGGAGCTGTAGCAATGCCGCTCCACTGATGGCTGGGAACCGAAAACCCGGCCCATTTTCGTCGGCAAAAAGTCGCATTAGCTCTGCTGCTGAAAAGAGGAGGCCGTTAAGAATTTGGCATTGTTCGAGCGAAGCGAGTTTGTCAAATTTAGACCGACGACTTTGGACCTGCCGGGCAGAGGTTTAGCGACGAGCTTTTTTCTTTCTGGTTCTTTTTCTTTTTGACGGGACAAAAAAGAAAAAGAAATATAGAGTAACCAGAACCTTCTGTAATTCAAAAGCCACCTTCGGGCAAGCATATCTAGGCGCAGGAGAACCTGCGCCTTTTTCATTGGTTTTTTGATGACTTTTTGTTTGACATTGTTATTTAATTCGTGATATCATAAAATGTTATGAAAATTTTAATCATAGGCTCCGGTGGGCGGGAGCATGCTTTAACGTGGAAGCTGGCACAAAGCCCCAAAATAGACAAATTATACTGTGCCCCGGGCAATCCCGGCATGGCCGAGATCGCCGAATGCGTGGATATTTCCGCCGACAAGCTGGAATCTTTAAGGGATTTTGCCCTGAATCAGCAGGTGGATATCACCATGATCGGCCCGGACGATTGCCTGGCCGCCGGTATAGTGGATGTTTTTCAGCAGGCAGGGCTTAAGGTCTTCGGGCCCTCCCAAAAAGCGGCCAGGATCGAATCCTCCAAAAGCTATGCCAAAAAACTGATGGCCAAGGCCGGCATTCCTACCGCGCAACACGCCGAGTTCGACGATCATCAAAAGGCCCTGGAATATCTGATTTCACAAAAATATCCTTTAGTGATAAAGGCCGACGGGCTGGCCCTGGGCAAGGGGGTGTTTATCTGCCATTCCCCTGATGAGGCCGTACAGGCGATCAAATCCATGATGGTGGACGGCAATTTAGGGCAAGCCGGCAGCAAGGTCATCATAGAAGAATTCCTGGAGGGACAGGAGATCTCCATTCATGCCTTCTGCGATGGGGGCACGGCCAAGTTGTTCCCATCCGCTCAGGACCACAAGGCCGCTTACGATGGCGACCAGGGGCCGAATACCGGCGGGATGGGGACCTATGCCCCGGTGTCGTGGGTGAATGATGAAATGATCGATGGGATAGAGCGGCAGATTGTGAATCCCATCCTCAAAGCCCTGGCCGAAGACGGCAACCCTTTCAGCGGCTGTTTGTATCCCGGCTTGATATACACCAAAGACGGTTTCAAGGTTTTGGAGTTCAACGCCCGGTTCGGCGATCCCGAGACCCAAAGCTACATGCGGTTGCTGGAGACGGATCTGCTGGAGATAATCGAAGCCTGCATTGGCGGGAGACTGTCCGAATTGGATATCAGATGGAGCGATGGTTCCGCCTGCTGTATCGTGGCCGCCTCGGGAGGATATCCCGGCAGTTGCCAAAAAGGCTTTGCCGTGAACGGCATAGATAAGGCACAGGAGAAATCCGGCATAGTGGTCTTTCAGGCCGGCACCAAAAAGGATAACGGGGATATCGTGACCTCCGGCGGCAGGGTGCTGGGCGTGACGGCCATCGGCAAGGATCTGAAAGAATCGCTTGAAAAAGGATATGATGCATTGGCAAAGATAAATTTTAACGGTATGCATTTTCGTAAAGATATCGGTCGAAAGGGCCTGCAATGATCAGAAAAAACAGCAAGGTGAAAAAGGTCAAACCGGCCAGCACCTCCAGGGCTGTGTCAAAAACGGCCAAGGCGGATGAAATCCTGCGTTGCCCCGAGATAGTGCTGGATAACATCTCGGACAGCATCATCCAGCTTGATCTGCAGAACAGGGTGATCTGGACGAACAAGGCAGCGGCTGTTACGTTGGGCAGGGAGCCAAAGGATATCGTTGGCAAGCTATGCTACAAGCTCTGGGGAAGAGCCTCCTCCGACTGCCAAGATTGCCCCACGGTGCTGGCTCGCAAATCCGGCGTCATCCAGACAAAGGAGATGGCCTCAAAGGACGGCCGGATATGGCAGGTAAGCAGCCATCCCGTAAAGGATGGTAAGGGCAAAGTGGTATCGGTGGTGGAGGTCAGTCGGGATATCACCGAAAGCAAAAGGGCTCTGGAGCAGGAGACCAAGCGGTTGCTGGACAAGGGAGCCATATCGGAGACCGCCCTGCAACTGGCCAAAACCTCGGATGAAGAACAGATATTCAAGCTGATCAGCCAGGGGATCCATAAACTGGCCGGGAATGCAGTTGCCACAGTCAGCTCGTTCGACAGCTCGGATTCAACCCTTACCCTCAGGGAGATCGCCGGCTCACCGGCCAGTTTGAAAAAGATAAGCGAGGTGCTGGGCAAAAATACCGGCCCGTTAAAACTCCAGAATATACCGCCCCGGGTGATCAAAAAATTCCGGATGGGCCGGCTGATAACCTTGGCGGGAGGTCTGACCGAGGTCTTTTTGGACAACCTACCGTCCAGAATGATAAATGCCCTGTCCTCGGGTTTGGGGATCCAGCAGGTCTACGGGATGGGCCTTTACTGCGGCCAGAACATCCTGGGGACCATCATCATCTGCCAACTGGACAAAAGGGCCGGGCTGAATCAGGATCTGATAGAGAATTTCATCAACCAGGCGGCCATGGCCCTCAGCCGGGTCAAGGCCGAAAAGGAGATCAAATACAGCCAGGACTATTTCAAAGCCATCATCGACAACACCTCAGAGATCATCACCATACTCGATTCGGACGGTATCATCAAATTCAAGAGCCTATCGGCCGCCCACGAGCTGGGCTACCAGCCCGAGCAGCTTATAGGCAGAAATGTTTTCGACTTCATTCATCCCGAAGATGTCCCCGGATTGATAGCGAAGTTCAATCAGGAATTGCTCAATACCGGGAAAAAAGTCAGGCTGGAACTGAGGTTTAAGCATAAAGACGGGACCTGGCAAACACTGGATGCCACCAGCATCAATCTTTTGGACAATCCTTCGGTAAACGGCCTGGTCATAAGCTCGCGCAACATCACCCAGAGAAAGAAAAACGAGCTGGCGCTTAAACAATCCGGGGCGGTTTTAAAGGAGAGCCAGCGCAAGCTGGAGACCCTGATGGGCAACCTGCCGGGGATGGTCTATCGCTGCCGGAACGATCGGGACTGGACCATGGAGATTACCAACGATGCTTGCCGTGATCTGACCGGATACGACCCCGCCGATATCATCGCCAATAAAACCGTTTCTTTTGCCCAGCTAATACACCCCGCCGACCGGGAGATGGTGTGGAGCGATATCCAGATCGCGGTGCAGAAAAAGAAAGCCTATCAGCTTATCTACCGGATCATTGCCCGGGACGGCACCGAAAAATGGGTCTGGGAACAGGGACTGGGGGTTTTTGATGAAAAGGGAATCCTGCAGGCTCTGGAGGGATTCATTACTGACATCAGTGAACGCAAGAGGGCCGAGGATGCCCTGCATACTTCGGAATACCAGTACCGCTCTACCATTGACTCTCTGGCGGACAGCATCCATGTGGTGGATGCCAAGCTGTCAATCATGCTGACCAACCGGGTGTTCAAGGAGTGGAATAAAAAGATGGGGCTGGCCAGCGAAGCGGTGGGCAGAAATATCTTCGATATATACCCCTATCTGCCGAAGGATGCCGTCAGTAAAGAATACCAAGCAGTATTCCAAACCGGCAAAGTGCTGGCCACCGTTGAGGAGAACAGCATCAACAATAGCCAGGTGGTGACAGAAACCAGGAAGATCCCCGTTTTTGAGAATGATAAAGTGATTCGGGTGACCACCGTGGTCCGTGATATTACCGCGCGTAAGCTGGCTGAGGCGAAGCTGAAAGAATCGGAGGCCAACTACCGGCAGATCTTCGACGGGGTGGCCGAGGGGATCTACCGCAGCACCCCGGAGGGAAAAGTGCTGCTGGTCAACCCGGCCCTGGCCCGGATGCTGGGCCATTCCTCGGTCGAAGAGGCCTTGAAACGCGACATCCAGCGGGAGGGATATTTAGACGCCAAGACGAGACGACAGTTCATTGATCTGATCGAAAAGAACGGATATGTCAAGGATCTGGTCAGCCAGTGGCGCCGCCAGGACGGGTCGGAGCTAACCTTAAAAGAGAACGCCCATGCCGTCAAGGATCCCTCCGGTAAGACCCTGTACTACGAGGGCACGGTGGAGGATA
This sequence comes from Candidatus Edwardsbacteria bacterium, assembly GCA_018821925.1. NCBI lineage: Bacteria > Candidatus Edwardsiibacteriota > Candidatus Edwardsiibacteriota bacterium. The sequence goes on along the minus strand of JAHJLF010000039.1, from coordinate 37,859 downwards.
TCACCGAGCAGATAAGAGCCGAAGAGGAGATCCTTTCCTCGGAGATGAAATATCGGATGCTGATGGACCAGGCCAACGACGCCATCTTCGTCGGGGATCCCGAGACGGGCAGATTGGTGGACGCCAACCTGAAAGCCCAGCAGTTGATAGGGCGCACCCTGGATGAGATTTTGAAAATGGATCAGTCCGCGCTGCATCCCGCCGACCAGAAAGAAAGATACCGGGATATCTTCCGGCAACATATCAAGGACGGAAAGGCTATCGAGCATGACCTTTTTGTGGTTCACAAGGACGGGCGGCTGATCCCGGTGGAGATCAGCGCCAACCTGGTGGAGATCCGGGGCCGAAAACTGCTGCAGGGGATATTTCACGACCTGTCCGAGAGGCAGGGCATGGAAAGCGCCCTCAAGGAATCGGAGGAAAAGTACCGCCAGATATTCGAGGGCATCTCCGAGGGCATCTACCGCAGCACCCCCGATGGCAAGCTTCTTTTTGCCAACCCCTCCCTCATCCGGATGCTGGGATACGAAAACCCGGAGGATGTCCAGGGGCTGGATATTAACCACAGCGTCTATCTTGACAAGAAAACCAGGGAGAGATTTATCAAGCAGATCGAGCAGACCGGCGAAGTAACCGGGTTTGAATCCGAGCTGGTGAGTAAAGACGGCACGGTTCTGGCGGTGAGCGAGAACGCCAGGCTGGTCAAGGACGAAAGCGGCAAGGCTCTTTATTACGAGGGGACCCTGGAGGATGTTACCGTCCGGAAGAGGGCCGAGCTGTCTTTGAAGAGCGAGAAGGATAAACTGGAGCATCTGTTCAAAGTCGGCCTGTCGGTGGCCCGGGCCCAAACCCTGCAGGAAAAGCTGGATCTGACCATGAAGGGCATAGCCGACTGCCGGTTGTTCCGTAAGGCGGTGATCGTGCTGGAGGACAACGGGTACCGCAGCCACATCGCCCAATACGGCCTGCAACCCGAAGAGGTGGAAAATATCGAAAAATCCCCGGTCAACGACGACCAACACAAGTCTAAGATATTCCTTGATAAATACCGCAGAAGCAATTCCTATTTTATTCCCCACGCTGATGCCGAGATCCATAAATATTTCGCCGCCCGGTTCGTAAGCCAGGACTATAAATCAAACGGGACCTGGCACCGGGAGGACGTTCTGATCGTTCCCCTGGCCATCAAGGGGACCAACGTGGGATACCTGTCGGTGGACGAGCCTTGGGACGGCAATATCCCCGCCATCGAGACGGTCCACCTGTTGGAGCTTTTTGCCAATCAGGCGGCCATCGCCATCGAGAATATCCGGCTGTATAACGACCTGGAACGAAGCTATTACGACACCCTGAAGGCTTTTGTGGCTGCCATGGATGCCAAGGACCCCTATACCAAGGGGCATTCGGAGAACGTCCGGCATTATGCCCTGAAGATTGCCAGGCATATCGGGTTGCCGGAGGACCGGCTCAGGCTGATCGATTACAGTTCGCTGCTTCACGATATAGGGAAGCTGGGGATCAGGGAGGACATTTTAGCCAAGCCGGATGTGCTGTCCACTGCCGAGTTCCAGGAGGTCAAACTGCATCCGGTCATCGGCAGCCGGCTGGTGCTGGAGATTGACGCCCTGAGCCAGACCGGGGACGTCATCTACTGCCATCACGAGTATTACGACGGTTCGGGGTACCCCCGGGGCATAAAAGGCGATGATATCCCACTGGAAGCCAGGATCATAGCCGTGGCCGACGCTTTTGAGGCCATGACCTCCGATCGGCCGTACCGTAAGGCCTTCAGCTTCCAGGTTGCTCTGCAGCGGCTGCAGGATGCCGCGGGCACCCAGTTCGACCATAAGATAGTAAACGCCTTTACCGAATTGTTCCGCCGGGAATCGGGCATCGGGGAGGGCCAATAAAATGATCTCGAAAAAAAGCGGCAATCGACCTTTGCGGAAACAGACCCCCCAGCGTAAAGTACCCAAGGCCGCCGCCGACAGGGGCAATTCCGGAATAGGCCGGGATGATATCCTGCTGGACACCATCGTCGAGGTCAGCCGGGCCGCCGCTACCTACGCCGATTCCGACAGCGTCTTTGAGGAGATATACAGTCGGATCATCAGGTTCATCAGGCCCCGGAACATGCTGCTGGCGCTGGCGGAGCCGGAGAAAAAAATATTCACCGTGATCTTTGAATACCGGAACGGCCGGAAAGCGAAACCGGTGAGCTTCCCTCTGGGGCAGGGGTTGGCGACCTATGTCTGGGAAAAAAGGGAGCCGATACTCAGCAACGACTATAGAGAAGAATGCCGGAAAAGAAGGCTAAAGACCACCGCTCCGGCCACCAAGGCCTGGCTGGGAGTGCCGCTGCTGGCCGGGAATGTCTGCCTGGGCATACTGATGATCTGGGACGACCAGCATCACGATATCCTGACCGGCGATACTTTGAAGCTGTCCGAAATCCTGGCTAACCAGGCGGCCGGGGCCATATACAACGCTAAAATGCTTGGAGACTCCAGGCAGAGCATCAAAGAGCTGTCCACCCTTTTCCAAGTGACCAGCGCCGCGGTAAGCCAGCAGAACCTGGGACAGGTTTTGAACACCATTCTGGAGATCATCAGCAATTCATTGGGATATCCCAATTGCGCCATCCTGTTGAAGGACCAGACAGGACAAGATCTTTTCATCAAGGCGGCCGTGGGGTATCCTGAAAAACAGATAGGGATGAAGATCAAGATAAGACAACAGGGTATATGCGGCTGGGTGGCGTTTCATGGGAAGACCCTGTATGTACCAGATGTTTTAAAGGATAAGAGATATCTGGAGGGAGTCCCAGAGTGTCGTTCGGAGGTGGCCATACCATTATGGCACAAGGATGAAGTGATCGGGGTGCTGGATATCGAAAGCCCCACCGTCAACGCTTTCGGAGAAAATGACCTCAAGCTGCTTGAGAACTTTGCCGGGCAGGCCGCCCTGACCATCAACAAGATCCGGTTGGAGGAGCTGGCCGAAAGGAGGATCCAGGAGCTTTCCGATATCAACAGCATTTCGCAAAGCCTTACGGTCAGCAGCGATCTGGGGGCAGTCACCGGCAAGATAGTGGAGAAGATGGCCTCCTCTCTGTCGGTGAAAAAATGCCTGATAAGTCTTTACAACCAGGAGAGCGACGAGATAGAGGTCCAACTGCCGATCCATTATTCCGAGCCGCTGTCCAAGACCCAGCGGGAAAAATATCGGAATATCGAGACCCTGGCCGGGCAGTTCCACTTCAAACTGAGCCAGGGGGGCATTGCCGCCTCTGTTTTCGAGAAAGGCCGCCCGTATTACAGCAATGAGGTAGCCCAAGACCCTTACGTGCTGGAGAAATTTGTCGAGATCTTCGAGATAACCAAGCTGATCGTCATTCCGCTGTCGACCAGAAACCGGATCATCGGCCTGGTCTATGCCGCCGATAAGATCGACGGCGGCGATTTTACCGATCGGGACGTCAAATCCGCCGAGGGCCTGGCCTTCCAGGCGGCCCTGGTGTTGGACAACGTCGGATTATACAACGATATGGTGGAGGGCCTGAAACAGCTGTCCATTTTGTATCAGTTCAGCCAGGCCATCACCTCATTCACCGATGCCAATGAGATCTTAAAATTGGGGATGGATACCATCTCCCAGGTGATAACCGCCGACACTCTCTCGATAATGCTGGTGGACCAGCATGACCAAAAGCTGAGGATAAAGGCTTCCAAAGGATTGTCCCCGGCAACCATAGCCAAGACGGCCTTCTCCATAGGGCAGGGGCTGGCCGGCTGGGTGGCGGAGCAGCAGCAGCCGGTGCTTACCGACGATCTGGGCCAGGACAAGCGTTTCAAATTGACCGGGCAGGAGGAAAAACTGGCCTCCACGATCTCCGTTCCCCTGATGGCCAAGAACCGGGTGATCGGGGTGCTGAACATCAACAATTATTCCGGCAACCATCGCCGTTTCGTCCGCAAGGATATGGAGCTGGCTTTGACCCTGGGCAATTCCGTAGCCATGGCCATGGAAAGGGCCGAATTAGTGGCCGCCCTGGACGGCAGGATCACGGCCCAAAAAGCCCTGCTGGACACCAGCTCCCTGCTGCTGGGGACTCTGGATGTCAACCAGATGCTGGATCAGATCGCCGGCCAGATCGAACAGCTGATCCCGTTTGAACGGCTGGCCATCTACCGGGCTGACTGGGAAAAAAGGCAGCTTTATCCCATTCTGGCCAGGGGCCCCAACACCGAGGAGATCATGGCCGATCTGCCCTTCTCTGTGGACACCGGTCTGACCGGGGCCATCGCCAGGAGCGGGGCGTCCGAGATGATCAAAGACACCGATAAGGACCAGAGGACCGCGGTGGTGCCTGGCACCACCGCGGAGGCCGAGTCGTTGCTGGTGCTTCCGTTGATGGTTCAGGAACGGGCCGAGGCGGTATTGGTCATAGGGCGGGAAATATTCCGGGGCTTTACCGACCGGGAATTTGAACTGGCTTCGCTGTTCACCAACCAGGCCGCAGTGGCCTGGAAGAATGCGGCCCTGTTCTCCGAGATAAAGAACAGCGAAAACAAGCTGGCCGACACCAACAGCCGGCTGAACCTGGCCTTAAAACGGCAGATAGAGGTCAACACCGAGCTGTCCACTCTGCAGTATCTGTCCAGCACCATCCTTTCTTCGCTCAAACTGGAGGAGATCCTGTCGGTGATCGTGGAGGGCATTCGCAGTAGCCTGGGCTTCGAGGCGGTTCTGATCAGTCTGGTTGAGGGCGGCGGCCAATTGCTTACCCATAAGGCGGCCTCCGGTTTCAGCCCTGAGGAATTTGAAAGCATCCGGCAGGTGCATTCCAGCCTGGAGCAATACCTGAACCTGATGAAACCTGAATATAGGATAGGCAATTCCTACTTTCTGCCTTTTGGCAAAGATGATGGCAACGGGGACAGCCCTCGGCCCGATAAAGAAGGCAAGGGTGAGGATTGGCAGCCCGGCAACCTGCTGATAGTGCCCCTGTATTCCAAGGAGAAGAAACTACTGGCCATCATCCAGATAGACAAGCCTGCCGACGGCAAGATCCCCGACAAACGGAAGGTGCGTTCGCTGGAGGCCTTTGCCAACACTGCGGCCCTGGCCATTGCCAACGCCACACTGTACAACGATGCCCAGGCCCGTATCAGCGAACTTTCCACCCTGCACGACATCGGCATAGTGATATCCTCGGCCATCGAGAGGGAAAAGCTGCTGGAAAAGGTGGTGGAGGTCATCCGGGATACCCTGCATTACCTGAAGGTGGCCATCTTTACGGTGGAACCGCAGAGCAAGAGCATCTTCATCGGGGCCCAGTGCGGCTACGGCGAGGAGCTTAATATGCTTTACTTCACCGTGGGCGGCAACAGCGTGGTGGGCTGGGTGGCCGAGCACGGGGAGCCCCAGGTAGTGAACGACGTCCGCAACGATCCGCGCTACAGCGCCATCGATCCCCGGGTGCTTTCGGAGATTGCGGTGCCCATCAAGCGGGAGGGCAGGACCATCGGGGTGCTCAATATTGAGGATGACAAGACCGACGCCTTTACCGAGTCCGACCTGCGGCTGCTGACCACCCTGGCCAGCCAGGTGGCGATAGCCCTGGATAACGTCAGGCTGTACGAAGAGGCCAAACGCCGGATCATCGAGCTGTCGGCGCTGCATGACGTGGGCACCACGGTCAGCTCCACCTTGAAGCTGGATGTCCTGCTGGACCAGGTCTGCCGCATCCTGAGTGACACCTTTCATTACAACAAGATCGCCATAATGATCGTGGACCGCAATGCCAACGAACTGGTTTTCAAGGCCAGCCTGGGGTATGGTGATATCCTGAAGGAAATGGGGCGGCGGCTGAAGATCGGCCGGGAGGGTATCACCGGAATGGTGGCGGCCACCGGCGAGCCGATCATGGTCAAGGACGTCACCCAGAGCCAGCATTACGTCAGCATCGACGGCAAGACCCGCTCGGAGCTGGCGGTGCCGCTTAAGATCAAGCAGCAGGTGGTGGGGGTGCTCAACGTGGAGAGCGACAACGTCAACGCCTTCGACCAGGTGGACCTGCGATTGCTGACCACCCTGGCCAGCCAGGTGGCGGTGGCCCTGGAGAATGCCCGGCTGTACGAGGAGACCGAGCAGTTGGCGGTCACCGACGGCCTGACCGGCCTGAACAACCACCGCTTCTTCCAGTCCTTCTTTGAGCGGGAACTCCATCGGGCCCGGAGGTACAATCATCCTTTGTCCCTGATAATGATGGACATCGACCATTTCAAGAAGATCAACGATACCTTGGGGCATCCGGTGGGGGACAAGGTCCTGATAGAGGTGGCCAGGCTGCTCAGGGAGCAGGCCCGCGACGTGGATCTGGTGGCCCGTTACGGCGGCGAGGAATTCATGCTGGTGCTGCCCGAGACCAAAAAGTCCGAGGCCCAGCTGCTGGCCGAGCGAATCCGGATGGCGGTGGAGAAGAACCGGTTCGAGGCCGAGGGGGCGAAAAACATCGGCCGGGTGACCATCAGCCTGGGTGTCTCCGGTTTTCCGGATGACGGCTCCGAGAAGGACGAGATAATAGACAAGGTGGACAAGGCCCTTTACCGGGCCAAGGCCGGAGGGCGGAACCAGGTCAGGATTTAATAAGATCTTTTGAAATAGATAGTTGTTAGGGTTTAGAATTTAGTGCCTAGGATTAAATTTCATTAATTGAAATCATTTATGGTCTCTTTTGTAAAACCGCATTCCAGATGGACCGGGATCTGGCGTTCCTACTTGTTCGTGGGGGCCGCCAGCCTGGTGCTGGTCTCTCTGATCTACACCACCCTGCTGATCCGCAAGCTGGAGGAGGAGCCCCGGATCATGTCCCGGGTGTTCGCCCGCTTTTGCATGACGGCGGCGGTGCCGGAGGTGGTGGGGGACGTGCCGGAGACCGGCATCATCTTCGAGGAGATCATCCAGAAGATTAACTTCCCGGTGGTGGTGACTGATAAGAACGGCGTCCCCCTGGCCTGGAAGAACATAGGCATCGAGCCCTACCCCATGACCCCCGAGCAGATACAACAATGGGATTCTCTTAAGCCCGACGATCCACTGCTGGGGGTAAAAACCGCCATTCATAAATTGGATGATGAGAACGAACCCATTCCTATGATGATTAACTCCGACTCCACGGTGGTGGGTTACGTCCATTACGGGGATCCCCAGATATTGAAGGAGCTGGGCTACATCCCCTTCATCCAGATCGGCATGATCGCCCTGTTCGTCTGGATAGGATTCATAGGGTTCCGGGCCATCAAGGCCGGCGAGGAGCGGGCGGTGTGGGTGGGGCTGGCCCGCGAGGCGGCTCACCAGCTGGGCACCCCCATCTCCTCCCTGATGGGCTGGCTGACCTTGCTCAAGGACGGCACCAAGGCCGCGCCGGAGATAATTCCCGAGATGGAGAACGACCTGGCCCATCTGGAGAAGGTGCTCAACCGTTTCAACCAGGTGGGCTCCATTCCCAAACTGGCCGAGGCCGATATTAACCAGCTATTGCATCAGGCGGTGGAGTATTTCACCCATCGGGTGGCTAATATGGGCAAGAATATCCGGTTTGAGGAAAACTACGACCATGATCCCGCGGTCCTGCTGAACCAGGACCTGTTCACCTGGGCGGTGGAGAACCTGATCAAGAACGCTATCGATGCCATTGACGATCCCGACGGGGTGATATCCATAGGCACCACTGTTTCCGCCAAAAAGATAGAGATCACCATCAGCGACAACGGGCGGGGGATACAACCGGGGCACCAGAAAAAGATATTCTCCCCCGGCTTCACCACCAAGGCCCTGGGCTGGGGGCTGGGGCTTTCGCTGGTCCGGCGGATCATAGAGGATTATCATCAGGGAAAGATCAAATTGCTCAACAGCCGTCCGGGACAGGGATCAACCTTTATGATAACCCTGCCCCTCAAAAGGCACGGCCAGTGATTTTTAGGGCAATATCGAACTGATATTAAGTTTCACCTGCACAGTTATCTGCTTCTCTTTTAATGCTACTTTCTGTACCGCCAGAAAGTAGCCAAAGAGCTCGGCCTAGCAGCTACCGGATGGGTAACTATATCCGTGGCCTAAATTTCTTGATGGGATAAATAAAGCATACACTCTGCAAAAAATTCTTCACGGCCACTGTAGTCTTCCCCGTCCGCTGAAACGGCCACTTTACGGGGGTTTTGTAACCGCGGTTCGCTTCAGCGATGCTGCTTGACAAAAGCTGCCGTTAAGAATGTTTTGCCTGCTGCAGCTCTGTTTCGTGGTCAAGACATTCAGGCAGCTGGCAACAAGGTCTTCAGAGCAGCGCTGCGCGAAAGTTCTCTTTGTAGCTTTCTCTTCAAAGAGAAAGCGGAGAAAAAAGAATATGCGTAGACTCTAAGAAATAGGTTTCTTCCCTTGCTATGTAACTATCCGCAAGTGTTACATACTACAAAGTTATCTAAAGAAGAGGTGTTTTATGGATGAGGGCTACAGGATACTGTGGGTCGATGACGAGATTGATCTGCTTAAATCGCAGATCATTTTTTTGGAGGGAAAAAATTACAAGGTGACCCCGGCCGCCTCCGGGGAGGAGGCGGTAAAAAAGATCGGGACTTCCTCCTTTGACCTGGTGCTGCTGGATGAGATGATGCCCGGCATGGACGGGCTGGAGACCCTGTCGCGTCTTAAACAGATAAATCCCGACCTGCCGGTGATCATGGCCACCAAGAGCGAGCGGGAGGAACTGGTGGAGCAGGCCCTGGGTCAGAGAATAGACGACTTTTTGCTGAAGCCCCTGAATCCGGCCCAGGTGCTGGCCTCCTGTCGCCGGGTGCTGGACGGCCGCAAGCTGGTGGAGGAGCAGACAGTCCGGGAGTACGTCCAGGCCTCACAGGATCTGCGCAACTTCGACTACCGCACATTGGACTGGCAGGAATGGTGCCGCCATTACCGCAATCTGATAGAATGGGACATGCGACTCTCCCAGCTGCGGGACGACGGCCTTCATGCCAGCCATGAGGGCACTCTTCGGGAGGCCGATCTGGAGTTCTCCCGTTTTGTGGAGGACAACTACCCCGGCTGGCTGCATGGCCAGTCGCGGCCCCTGCTGTCCACAGACATCGTGGAGCGCTACGTGGTACCTCCGGCCAAAGCCGGCAAAAAATGTCTGTTTCTTATTTTGGACTGCATGAGGCTGGACCAGTGGATGACCATCGAGCCGGTGATCAAGAATTATTTCGACATCCACACCGATTATTATTATTCGGTGCTGCCCACCGCCACGCCTTATTCCCGCAACGCCATATTCAGCGGACTTTTCCCGTCGCAGATAGCCAGGAGTTACCCCCAGTACTGGGAGAAAAGCGATACGGCCAACGAGGCCAGCCGCAACCGTTACGAACATCAGCTGATGGATATCAATCTGGCCCGGCTCAAGTGCAAAACCTCGCCCGATCCCCGCTATATCAAGATATTCAACATTGATGAGAGCCGGGAGGTGCGCAAGAACTTTGGCTCCTACCAGAACGTTCCGTTGATCAGCCTGGTGGTGAACTTCATGGACATTCTGGTGCATTCCCGGGCCGACTCCCAGGTATTGCAGGAGATAACCCCGGACGAGAAGGCCTTCCGTTCTCTGACCCTGACCTGGTTCGCCAATTCCGACATCTTCCATATCCTGCAGATGGCCGCCCACCAGAAGCGGGAGGTGATCATAACCACCGACCACGGCTCCATCCAGGGGCGGCGGGGGAGCGAGATCAAGGCCGGGCAGAACACCACCTCCAACCTGCGTTACAAGTCCGGCAACAACATCTCCGGGGATCCCCGCCAGGTGTTGTGGATAAAGAACCCGGCGGATTATCTTCTGCCGGAGGAATACAAGGGGATGCAGTACCTGATCGCCAAGGAGGATTTCTACTTAGTGTACCCGACCAAATACGAGGAATACCGCAAGCGGTACGAGGGAACCTTCCAGCACGGCGGGATCTCCATGGAAGAGATGATCCTGCCGGTGGCGGTAATGAAGCCGAAATAAAGATTAACTAAACCTATAAAACCATATGACATTCCCGAGAAACTTGTCCTCATGAAAATGGGGATCGGGAATCCAGGATAGTACAATCTGATTTGTAAAATATGGCAGATATAAGCAATCCTTCACATATAACAACTTCTTCTCCCGAAGATACCAAAGCCTTCGGGCAGAAGCTTTCGGCCCAGTTAAAGCCCGGACAGGTGGTCTGCCTTTTCGGCAATCTGGGTTCGGGCAAGACCTGCCTGGCCCAGGGCATCTGCCGGGGTTGGGGCGTGCAGGAGCCGGTGGTCAGTCCCAGTTTTACCCTGCTCAATGAGTATACCGCCAGGCATCCCATCTATCATTTCGATCTGTACCGATTGAAATCGCCCGATGAATTGCTGAACATCGGGTATGAAGAATATCTTTACGGGGACGGTCTGGTGCTGATAGAATGGCCGGAGAACGCCGGAAGCCAGCTTCCCCAAGACAGATTGGATATTTTCATCACCATCAGATCACCGGAGGAAAGGGAATTCAAAATGATCCCGGTTGGCGGGTTCCCGATGGATTGGGATATTTTATGATGTATTTGTGCCTGGATACCAGCGGGATCTATCTTAATATCGCCGCCTGCCGCAAAGGGAAAGTGCTGGCGGGCCTTTCCAAGGAGGTCGGCGCAGGGCATTCCGAAATTCTGGCGGATGAGCTGGGAGCGCTTCTTAAGAGCCATGATATGAAGTTATCGGATATTGGACTGCTGGCGGCAGCCACCGGGCCCGGATCTTTTACCGGGTTGCGGGTGGGTATTGCTTTTATAAAGGGCCTGGCCGCCGGGCTTAAACTGCCGACCATTTCCCTGAACACCCTGGATGTGATGGCCTGCTCGCAGGAATCAAAAGACGGGTATTTGTCGCCCATGATCGATGCCAAGAAAAAAGAGATATACACCGCCTTATATAAAATGAAGGACGGTCGGCCCGAAAGGGAAAGCGATTATCTGGCCATCTCGCCGGATAAATGGCTGGCAATGCTGCCGGAGGATGCTCTGCTGTTCGGCAGCGGTGAAGCAAACTATAGGGAGCTGTTCAAGACCTCTGTTAAAAAAATCCGGCAGGATGAGAATTTCCTCACCTCGGGCAGGATACTTCCCGGCCTGGCGGGATTGGCTCACCGGTTGTACCAGGAGGGTCAGGCAGTAGACCCCCATCAACTGGATGCCTTCTATGTGCGTCCGGCCGATGCAATAATAAAAAAATGAGCGAAAGAACCGTTAAAATGCGGCCGGAGCATCTGCCGGAGATATTGAATATCGAAAGGAGCTCTTTCCCCGACCCCTGGTCGGAGAATATGTTCCGGGAGGAGATGAAAGAAGACGGCCGCCGGATATTTTTGGTGTTGGAAAGCGACGGGAAGGTCGCCGGCTATGCGCTCGGCTGGGTGGTGCTGGACGAGTTCCATCTGGGGAACATCGCAGTGGTTGCCGAAAAAAGAAGGTCGGGATACGGCCGGCGCCTGCTTCAGGAGATCCTGCAACAGGTATACCAACTGGGCTGCCGGATGGCCAGCCTGGAGGTCAGAAGCTCCAACGAATCGGCCATCGAATTATATAAAACTTTCGGATTCAGGCCGATCGCCATCCGAAAAAAATATTATCAAAACGAGGATGCATTGGTTATGATGTCCGATATTGTTCCGGTGAATTCATGCTGAGGGCCGGACAGGTCCTGAATATCTCTTTGGATAACCTGGCCTACGGCGGCGATGCGGTGGGGCATCATCAGGGCCAGGCGGTCTTTGTGCCCTACGGCGTTCCGGGCGACGAACTCAAGGTCAAAATAACCGAGCCCCACAAGACCTACTGCCGGGGGGAGATCTATGAGATAATAAAACCGTCCGACCACCGGATAAAGCCGGACTGCAGGCATTTCGGGATCTGCGGCAGCTGTCAGTGGCAGATGATGGACTATCAATATCAGCTGGAGCAGAAGATAATTATAACCCGGGAGATCTTCAAACGGTTGGGTAAAATCGAAATCGATGAGATCGCTGTTTTGCCGCCGGCCGGCGAGTGGCATTATCGCAATAAAGCCCAGCACCCTGTCCAGGCTTCAAAAAATGGCAACAAGATAGGGTATTACCGGCTAAAAAGCCACGACCTAGTTGACATCGAAGAATGTCCCTTGTTGGAGGATTCGATAAATAAGGCCTTCCTGAAAGTTAAGGAGATCATCAATAAAAGCGGACTTAAGGGCTGCATCCCGGCCGGGCACAGCGGAAATTTGCGCCACCTGATCTTTCGCTATAGCAGGATCGAAGACGCCCTGTTGCTGGTTTTGGTCACCAGATTTGAACCGGACCTTCATAAGATAGCCCAAAGAATTTTGACGGAAGTCCCCAATATAAAATCAGTCTGGCAGAATGTGAATCCCACCCGGGGCAACGTCATCCTGGGAAAAAAATGGAACCACCTGGGCGGCGTGGAATACCTGTCCGAACGGATCGGCGAAATAACCTACCGGTTAGCGCCCGGCTCTTTTCTGCAGTCAAACCTTCAGACCACCGAGATCGCTTATCAAAAAATAAAGGAAAGCCTGTCGCTGGCGCCCGGTGATGAGGTGGCCGACCTGTATTCCGGAATGGGGTCCATCGCTCTGCAGCTGGCGGGGCAGGCTAAAAAAGTGGCGGCCATTGAGGAGTTCGCCCCGGCGGTGGATGATGCCAGAGCCAATGCCGCCCTTAATAATATCGGCAATTGCGAATTCCTTGGCGGCCGGGTGGAGGACCAACTGATTAAAATAAAATCAGCCGATGCACTGGTGCTGGATCCGCCGCGGCAGGGAGCCGCCCCCGGGGTCATCGAAGCCATCGCCAGGCTGAACCCCTCCCGGATCGCCTATTTGTCATGCAATCCCTCGACCCTGGCCAGGGATGCGGCGTTGCTGATCAATAACGGATATAAACTGCAGAAACTTTTTCTGGCGGATATGTTTCCCCAGACCTATCACATAGAGAATCTGGCAATTTTAACCAGGTGAGAAAATGAAGAATCGCATCATAAATTTATTTATAACTGCCGGCGTTCTGCTCTTGATAATGTCCGGTTGTTATTCTTTCAGCGGAGGCCGGCTGGATTTCAAGACGGTGGGGATCCCAGTAGTCGAGAACACCACCGCCGAATACCGTCTGTCGGAGATCATGACCAACACCATGATAACGGCGGTGAACAACGACGGCCGGGTCAAGGTCAGCGACCCGGAAAAGGCGGAGACCGTATTGGAGCTGGTGGTGACCGGCTACGCCCGGGTTCCTTTTGAATACACCAGCCAGGAACAGGTCAACCAGTACAAGATCACCGTCACCGCCAAGGCTAAGCTGAGATCGGCGGCCGGGAAGGTTTTATGGGAGTCGGCCGGCCTTTCCGGGTGGAGTGCCTATCAGGTCAGCGAATCTGACGAGGAATCCGGAATGAAAAAAGCCGCCGAAAATCTGGCGGCCGAGATCATAAGGCAATCCTTTGAATCATGGTAGGTGTTTCCATGCTATTACTGGGAGCTGAATACCTGGACCCGGTGGTTATCGGTGTCCACAATATAGAGGTTGCCCCGGCTGTCTATTGCGATGCCGTTGGGATTTAAAAACTGGCCGGGTTCGGTGCCGGCCCCGCCACCGTAGCTGGTAAAAAGTCCTTCACCAGTGAATTCCTGGAAACGATCGTTGCCGGAGTCGGTAATCATCACCTGGCCCGAGGGCCCGCTGAAAATACCCCCCGGGCTATCGAACTCCCCGTCGCCCTCGCCGTAACCGCCCCAACTGCGGATAAAAATGCCCTCCTCCGAGAAAACCTGAATCCGATTGTTTCCGGCATCCACCACATACAGGCGTTTATTCCCATCCACCGCCAGGCCCTTGGGGTGAAGGAACTGTCCGTTCAGGGATCCGCTCTGCCCCAGCGCTGAGATCAGGTTCCGGTTTTGATTAAAAAGATAGATCTGGTTGTTCTGCCGGTCTGAAACATAAAAATAATCGGCGACGAAAGCAATGCCCCATGGTTTTGAGGAATCCGGCAGAGGGATGTATTTCAACATATTTCCCGCGGTGTCGCAGACCACCACCCGCCGGTTGCCGCTGTCCACGATATACAGGTTGCCTTCGGGACCGAAGGCCAGCGCTGTGGGGTCGTCAAAGCCGGCGCTGTCCCGCCCGAAGCGGCCCCAGCTGTTTATCCACTGTTGGTCGGGGTCCAGCTTTTGGATGCGGTCATTGCCGATCTCACTGACATAGATGTTTCCTTCTTGGTCAAGGGCTATACCGCTGGGGAAGATGAATTCGCCGGGCCCGTCGCCGAAGTCGGCCCAGACTGTTCCACCGGCCGCGAATGTCAATATGGCTGCCAGCAGGAAATATTTCACTGTAGTTTTATCCATCTATAAATCCTTGTTCAAGGCATAAGGTTAATTTAAAAAAACAAATTTGTCAAGCAAAAGTTTGAAATACGCTGATGTGGCGCTGTCCATTCCCCAGAGCCGCTGTTTTACTTATCTGATTCCCGATCACCTGTCGGTGGAAATTGTGGGGATCAGGGTGCGGGTGCCCCTGGGCCAAAGGGAGGCCATCGGATATGTGGTGCATCTGAGGGAATCATGTGATTTCCCGGCCAAGCCCATTCTGGAGGTGATAGATAATAAGCCGGTCATAAGCCGCGAGATGCTGGAGCTGACCGAGTGGGTCTCCAACTATTACCGCTGCGGCTGGGGTGAGGCCATCCGGGCAGCGCTGCCGCCGGGAATGGACGCCAAACAACTGAGGATGGTCTGGCTCAACGGCAATTTTTCCGGGGAGATCCCGGCCGACCCGCTGCTGGATCATGTAATTGAGAAGGGCTCGGTGTCGCACCAGTATCTTTTGAAGAAATTCGCTCCCTCCGCCGAAAAGGGCATTGAAGAATACTGCCGAATGGGGCTGCTTTTTTCCGAGCCGGTGTGGCAGAAGGCCAAGATCGCGGTCAGAAAGGAAAGATGGCTGGTATTCCGCGGCCCGGCCGATAAAACAAGTTTGAAGCTTTCCAAAGGACAGGCCGAACTGTTGAGCATCATTAAGCAGAACGGGGCGGTGCCACCGTCAGCGATCAAAAGCAAAAGGCCTGCGGCCCTGAAGCTGGTGGCCCTGGGGCTAGCCGGTTGGGAATGGCGGGAGAAATTCAGGGGACAGCAGGAGCCTGGGTGGGCCGAGGAGGATACTGAGGTCACTTTGAATGCTGAACAACAGCAAGTGTTGGATTCAGTATCAGCGGATATCAATTCCAAAGTGTTCTCGGTGAACCTGATATCCGGGGTCACCTCCAGCGGCAAGACAGAGATCTACCTGAAGGCCGCGGAACAGGCCCTGGCCAAGGGCCGCCAGGTGCTGATACTGGTTCCGGAGATCGGGATGACCTCGCAGATGCTGCACCGGGTAAGATCCCGGCTGGGCCAGGTGGCCGTCTGGCACAGCGAAATGGGAAGCGGGGAACGCTATGATGTCTGGAGGGCAGTAAAACGCGGAAACTTCCGGGTGGTGGTGGGCACTAGGTCGGCGGTGTTTACCCCCTTTGATGATCTGGGGTTGATAGTGATCGACGAGGAGCATGACGCCTCGTACAAGCAGTCCGACATGGCTCCCTTGTACCATGCCAGGGATCTGGCCATCATCCGGGCCCGAAAAAATGACGCCGTGGTGCTGATGGGATCGGCCACCCCTTCGGTGGAAAGCTACTACAAAGCAAAAACGGGAAAGTTCAAATTATTCCGGCTGGAAAAACGGGTCGGGTCAGCCGATCTGCCGATGGTGGAGGTGGTGGATCTAAAAAAACTTCCTAGGGAGGACCGCCTGATCTCGCCGCTGCTGGGCCAGGAGATCGGAACCTGTCTGCAGGCCGGGCGCCAGGCGATGATCCTCCTGAACCGCCGGGGGTTTGCGCCTTACCTTCAGTGCGGGAAATGCGGCACCCTGATAACCTGCCCCAATTGCAGCGTCAGCCTAACCTATCACCGCAGCGGGGAATCGGTGTTGTGTCATTATTGCGGGTACCAGGCCAGGCTGCCGGAAACCTGCCCTACTTGCGGCAGCCTGATGTTGCAGCACCGGGGCTATGCCATCCAGCAGCTGGAGGCGGAGTTGAAGAACATTTTCCCGGAGGGAAGGATCAGCCGGATGGACGCCGACACCACCGGGCGCAAGGGGGAGCATCACCGGATACTGCAGGATTTTCTGTCGGGCGGCTCGCAGATACTGCTGGGCACCCAGATGATATCCAAAGGACACCACTTTCCCAACGTCTCGCTGGTGGGGATAATAAACCTGGACGATATTCTGGGCCTGCCCGATTTCCGGGCGGCCGAACGGGCCTTCCAGTTGATGGTGCAGATGGCGGGCCGGGCCGGGAGGGGGCAGCATCCGGGGAAGGTGGTCATCCAGACCAGGATGCCCGATAACCCGGTGATCAAATGGTGCCGGGGGAACGATTATTATTCTTTTGCCGAGTGTGAACTGGCGGCCCGTGAGGAGTGCGGCTATCCGCCGCATCGGTACCTGGCCCTGCTGACTTTTACCGGTAGCAGCCAGGCTGGCCTGGAGGACTTCACCGAAAGTGCCGCCGAAAAAATAAAATCCGGTGCCAGCCGGGCGGAGGTACTGGGCCCCACACCGGCTCCGCTGGCCAAGATCAAGGGAAGATTCCGCTGGCAACTGATGTTAAAGGCAAGTTCGCCTTCGGAGATTAAAAAAGCTTTGGATGGAATCGCCCCGGGCCGGAACGAAAAAATAAGATTATCGGTCGACGTCGACCCGGTGAACATGCTGTAAAGAAAATATTTAAAAAAAATACTTGACGCTAATGCCCGTAAATGCTATACTATCGTTAAGTTTGAAATAACATTCTTATATTTCATTAAACGAAAGGAGGGATAAAGTAGTGAACAAAGCCGAATTGATCGAAGCAGTGGCCAAAGTTACCTGCACCAAGGCAGAGGCTGGCAATGCGGTTAACGCCGTGATCGACAACATTGCCAAAGCTTTGAAGAAGGGCGACTCCGTTACCTTAGTTGGTTTCGGTACCTTCAGCGTCAAGAAGAGAAAAGCCAGAATCGGAAGGAATCCGCAGACTGGCAAGGAAATCAAGATTGCTGCCAAGAAGGTCCCCGCCTTCAAGCCTGGTAAAGAGCTAAAAGAAACCGTAAGGTAATTATCGTTGGAAAAAGTTAGGGTCTTGTATCATATGATACAAGACCCTTTTTATTTTGCCCCACCCCCCCCCGGTCACTTAAAAAGCTTTTTAGTGATTATCAGGGATAGCACAGACAGGGCCATTATGATCATCACCACCATGATGATCCCGCTGACCATCTGCTTGGCCCGTTCCCCGAAGTAAACTCCCAAGGCGATCACCAGTACATACCAAAGTACGATGCCGGGGATGCCGTAGATGATCACTTTCCTGAACTTGTAATCGGTCAGCCCGGCGATCAGGAATCCGAATGATCGGCCGCCGATCACCGCCCGGTTGAGGGCCAGGATGATGTTGCCGTATTTTTTAAAATGACCCTCCATCTCCAGCAATCTTTTGGGGGAGAGGAAAAACCGGGGTTTGGCCAGAAAGAACTCCCGGCCCTTGCTGGCCCCGATCCAATAGATCAACAGGGCCCCCAAAGCCCCGCCCACAAAGGCGGAGACGAACAACGGAAACCAATGCAGGCTGCCTTGGGCCACCAGCAGGGCGCAGAACAGCACTACCACATCGCTGGGGATGATTGGGAAGATGCCCTCGACAAAGGTGGTGACGAAAACCGTCAGATAGGCCCACAGCCCGCCCTGGGCGGCGAAGGACTTGGTGATCCCTTCCAGGTCCAGATTCATTTGATCCTCTCTACCAGCGCATTGGCAAAAGCGCAGATGCCTTTTCCTTTTCCGATATCCCCCAGCCCTTCGTTGGTGGTGGCCTTAACCGACACTTTCGTTCTATCGATCCCCAGGGCCAGGGCGATATTTATTCTCATGTCATCGATGTACGGCGTCAGCTTTGGGGCCTCGGCGATCAGCATGCCGTCGATATTAGCCACCCGGTAGCCGGCTTTTTTGATGACCAGGGCCGTTTTCTTCAGTAGCAGCAGGCTGGAGATGTCTTTGAACTTGGGGTCAGTATTGGGGAAATGCCGACCGATGTCCCCGGCGGCCACTGCCCCCAGCAGGCTGTCGGCAATGGCGTGGCAGAGTACGTCGGCATCGGAATGGCCCAGCAGACCCAGCTTGAAGGGGATATGTACTCCACCCAGGATCAGACGGCGGTCCTTTGCCAGACGGTGGATGTCGTAGCCGAAGCCTATGCGGATCTTTTCTTTTTTAACAGGCATGACGCTATCTCCAAGTCTATAGGGGTGGTTATCTTTATGTTGGTGTCGTCGCCGGGGACGATGAAAATTTTTCCTTTGATCATCTCCACCAGCTGGCTGTCATCGGTTACGGATATGGCTCTCTGGTTAAAGTGAGATCGCTCCAAAATCTCTTTCTTGAATCCCTGCGGAGTCTGGGCCTTCCACAGACCGGAACGATCAACCGTCCCTTTGATCCGCCCTCTATCGGAGCTTTTTATGGTATCGGTGACCGGCGAAGCCAGTATGGCCGCGCCGTGCTTTTTAACGGCCGAGATGACCAAAGCTATCTGCTCCGGACGTATCAGGGGCCGGGCGGCATCGTGTATCAGCACAATATCGGCTTTTGGGGAGACGGAATTGAGCCCGGCCCGAACCGAGTCCAGCCGTTCTTTGCCGCCGGAAACAATGGCGGCCAGTTTGGAGAATCCGGCGAAATACTTAAGACCATCAAACTGATAGGAGGGAGGCTTCACCAAAACGATCTCGTTGATCATTTGGCAGTTCTGGTAGGCCTGCAGGGAATATTCCAGCATCGGCCTGCTGTTGATCCTGACGAAGGCCTTGGGGATACTGTATCCTAAACGGAGGCCGCTGCCGGCGGCTACTATGATGCAGGAAATATAAGCCATCTAAATATGATCTCCATCGCGTTTGGTCAGATAAAGTATGTCGGTATGCACCACATAACCCATCTTTTTGGCCAGTTTGAGGGAGGCCTGGTTGTATTCGTGGACCAAAAGTCCGAATATCCTGATGCCATGCTTCCTTAAGGCTTTTTCTCCGGCCACTGTCAGTGCCTGGGCCACGCCCTTCCCCCGGTAATCGGGCCCCACCGCTATCCGGTTAAGCCAGCCCTTGCGTCCGTCATGGGAAGCGATGACGGTTCCGATCATCAGGTTTTGGTCAAAAGCCCCGATGAAAAAGTCGGGGTTCTGTTTCATCTCCCTGGCGATGTGGGCCCGGCTGTCCCGTCCTTTGGGCTTGACCGGCAGTTTGGATCTGGTCCAGAGCTTTATCAGTTCCGGATAGTCGGCAATGGTGAGTTTTCGAATCTTCATAATAAATTCCTTTCTTGAACCGCGGAGACGCAGAGGATACTGAGGAATCTAAAAATACGACTTTTAGCGCTTCGCGTCCCTTCGGCTCGGCTCAGGGCATGCTTTACTGTAAAAAAGATTTGTTGCTTATACTATCAAAGCCTGGAGGGCATCGGACAGGTAGCGGACCTCCACCAGCTTGATCTTGGCTGAATACTTGTCCTTGGTATTGTGGGCCGGGATGATCATCCGTTTGAAACCCAGCTTCTGTGCCTCGTTGATCCTCTTGTCCAATTGTCCGACGCTGCGGATCTCGCCCCCCAGTCCGATCTCGCCCACCACTGCGGTGTCCGGGTCGGCGTTCTTATTTTTGAAGGCCGAGGCCACCGCCGCAGCGATGCCCAGGTCTATGGCCGGCTCATCCAGCTTGAGCCCGCCGGCGATGTTGACGAAAACGTCGTGCATCCCCAGATTCAGTCCGGCCCGGCGTTCCAAAACAGCCAGCAACATAGACAGTCTGCGATGATTGAATCCGGTGGGCACCCGCTGGGGGTTGCCGTAGGAGGCCGGGGACACCAGGGCCTGGATCTCCACCAGCAGGGGACGGGTGCCCTCCAGCGAGCAGACCACGGTGGAGCCCGGGATCTCCCGGGTTCGTTCCGAAAGAAATACCTGGGAGGGATTGGCCACCTCAACCATGCCGGCCTCCTGCATCTCGAAGACGCCGATCTCGTTGGTGGAGCCGAAACGGTTCTTGACAGATCTCAAAATCCTATAGACGTGGTGCCGTTCGCCCTCCAGATACAGCACGGTATCCACCATGTGCTCCAGGGTGCGGGGCCCGGCGATGACGCCCTCCTTGGTGACGTGGCCTATCAGGATGGTGGCCAGGTTTTCGGTCTTGGCCAGGCGCATCAGCTCGGCCCCGCATTCCCGTACCTGGCCCACCGAGCCGGGGGCTGATTCCAGATCGGTCCGGTATATTGTCTGGATGGAGTCCATCACCAGGATATCGGGCTTTAATTTGTGCACCGTCTCCAGGACATTCTCTAATATGGTCTCGGACAGCAATAATAAATTATCCGAGTTGACTTTCAGCCGCTGGGCCCGGAGCTTGATCTGGGCCGGGGATTCCTCTCCGGAAACATATAAAACCTTTTGGCCGGATGAGGCCAGCCGATCCACCAACTGCAGGGTGAGGGTGGACTTTCCAATGCCGGGGTCGCCGCCGATCAAGGTCAATGATCCCGATACTAAGCCGCCGCCGGTGACCCGGTCGAACTCGGAGATGCCGGACATTAATCGCTGGTCATCCCGGATCTCGATCTCCTTCAGCGTCTGCGGCAGGGTGGGGGCGGATTGCCGTGTAGCCTTGTTCTTGCCCGGCCGGAGGTCGGCCCGCTTGATCTCCTCCACAAAGGTGTTCCAGCCCCCGCAGGACGGGCATTTGCCCAGCCATTTGGAGTTCTCAAAGCCGCAGGACTGGCAGACGAAGTTGGTTTTTGGTATGAGTTTGTTTTTCATGACCCCTCCCTTAATCCCTCCCCTCGAGGGGAGGGTGGGGTGGGGTCAGAAAGAATTTGTTTTATTACCATATCCATATTATTCATAACTTCTTCATTGGAAAACCTTAGAACCCTTATACCGTGTCGGTTTATGATCTGGTCCCTGAGTGTGTCGTAATCCTTTTGCTCTTCATGAATGCCGCCGTCTATTTCGACTACCAGGTTTAATTGGTTGCAATAAAAGTCGGCAATAAAGCCGTGAATTATCTGCTGTCTCCTGAAGTGTAGGTTGGCAATTTGATGTTTTCGGCAGGCATTCCAGAAGCATTTTTCGGCCAAGGTCATTTCTTTGCGAAAGGCTTTGGCCATGGTTAGTTTTATTTTGGTGCTTTTTTGATTGCGTATCATATTTTTACCCCTCCCTTGATCCCTCCCCCTTCGAATCTGATCAGGGTGCAAGTCTCAGGGCAGGCTCTCGAGGGGAGGGTGGGGTGGGGTGGGGTCGGGGCGGTCAAACCCCGCAGGACTGGCAGACGAAGTTATTTTAAAAAGGTGAAGTAATACGTATATATTTAAAAATAGCGTCACAATTCCATACACCAAAACCAATATAATTATCATCATCTGGTATATTATCGGTGGTTGTTTCAGCTACGCAAATATCATCTACAAACAATTTAATAACAAAATTATTTAAATCGACTCTCAATTTATAATATTTATCTGTTTCAAAATGCGGTTTGCATGTGTTTAATTTTAAGGGGATTTCTTTTGATTCAATGCCTTTCCTTAATGTTAGTTTGTTGTGGCCACCATCTCTAAATATTACGGCATATCCACCAGGCAAATGAAAGCCAACGCCACCTAATTTTAAGTTTGAAGAATATTTAAAAATGCAATATATTTCAATACTAACCGATTTTGGAATTGGGTATCGATACTTTAAAATGTAAGGTTTTACAGAATAATTCATTGCAGATAATAAAAGCCCCTCATCTGTTATCTCATGTCTGCCCTTATATAAGGTAACCCAGTTCAATATATTATTAAATTGATCGTATAACGAAGGTGTAAATAAAAAAGATGCTGTTTGTGGTTTTTTTAAATTGTAATCCTTTGTTATAATGTCAGCTTTATATATATTAATATCCAAGTCTTTATTGGGTGCCCAAGTAAAAAATCCATCTTTTGTTTTATTTAATTTGTAGCGATATTTAGATGCATTATTTTCATCATATAAGTCAATAAAAGCGTCACCAAAGTTTGATAGATTTTGTATTTCTAATTTAATAGTGGGGGAGAGGGTGTTATATATTGCTATTTTGCTAGAACCTTTGACAAAATAGGTTGCGTCTAATTGTTTTTCTGTGGGTGTAGTAATTTTAATGTTGTCAGTAATTTTCCAAGATAAATAATATCTTATGCCGCTAATAGATGATGATAACATCAATAAAAATGCTAAAAGAACAATAAACCCCTGAAATTTTGTTCTACCCAAGGCTTCAATTATTGGTTTGAGATGCATTTTGTTCTTGGAAAAAGAAGTAATCCCTTTTTCAAATAATTTGCCCTTTGCTGTAAACTCAAAATATATGAAAATAAATAATATTATAGAAATTAAAACGTTAAATTTTATGCTTAGTAATAATCTTAGACCAGTTATAAAGTCTAGTAAAATACCAATACCTATAATGATATATGGTATCAACCTAACTAAAAGTGATTTTGTTTTTTTCATAATTAAATAACGTTATATTTAAAATATCTCCACCGTCAAATACTTCTTGGGGTTGGCCTTTATGTCGGCTATCAGCGCCTGCAGGTCCTTGTTGGTCTTGTTCAACTGCTCGTAAAGTTCTTTACTATTCACTAGCTGTCCGACGGTGCCCTGCCCGGAGTTGATCTTATCGGCAATGGAATCCATCTTGGCGCTGGATCGAGTCAGGTATTGAATGGTGCTGTCCAGTTTCTCCTTATTGGGCGAGATCAGCTTATTCATGTCCTTGACCGTCTCGGTGATAGCGGCCCGGTTCTGGGAGGCCATCAGGCTCAACTGCTGAGAGGCCTGGTCCAGGTTCTTTAAGGCCGACGAGATATTCTTGATGTTCTCCGGGGTGGCCAGGTCGTTCTTCATCTTGCCTATCAGTTGGGCGGCCTCGTTGGCCAGATAGCCCATCTTGACCATGGTCTCCATCAATCCCGGCGAGCGGTCGCCGTCAACGGTCTGCGAAGGGTCGAAGGGCTGGGCGGAGCTGCCGGGGTAGACCGCGATCCGCTTGTCGCCCATCAAACTGGCGTCCGACAGCCAGAACTGAGCGTCTTTCTTTAATGCCACGTCGTGGTCTACCATCAGTACTGCGATCACGCCGGGCTTGGCGGAATTCAGCGAGATGGACTTCACCTTGCCCTTGTCGAAGCCGGACACCGTCACCGGGTCGCCGCCCCGCAGGCCGCCGGCATCCTCGAAGGCCACGTTGACCAGGTAGCTCTTGCGCCCGATGTCCACCCGGTTGAACCATAAAAGTCCGATTATCAAAAGGGCGATGGCCGAAAGCACCACCACGCCCACTATGGTCTCATTGTATCTTTTGGACATGAAATACCTCTAAATGAAATATAATTTAATGCTCATATTAAAAAGTCTTTTCTCGGCCCTTTCTGTCCGGGCAGAAAGGGCGAAAGACCCGCCGGGGGCACAGGGCTTAACGGTTAATAAACCGCTTATATTAACAACAATGTTTTGAAGAAAAGAGCACACGCTACGAAGCATTGATATTTTAGGTATTGTTTTCAGCAGCTATTCGCACTGTGCCCCCGGACCCCATTTGGACGCCTGGTCCACTTAACTTAACCTGTAAGAATTTACAGGTTAAGCCGGGTCTTAAAACTTCCGACCTCACCCTTCCCTCTCCTAATGCTTTAGGAGAGGGGTAGGGGAGAGGTGTTATAAGAGAAAGCGGGAAAACCGCCATATGATAGGAACATTAGTTCTATATTTGCTGTATTCAGGGGGACGGATCCGGATTTTCGTCCTTACTGAATACATTGTGCAAAAAAGTGTCGAACTCGAATCCCAGTATCTGTTCCTTGAAATGCAGGGTCAGCTTGGCGGTGGCAAATCCCACCACGGCTCCCGCCAGAACATCCGACGGATAATGACGGCCCAGGTATATTCGTGATACTGCGACTCCAGTAGCTGCCGTATATAATGGTATGGAAAGCTTCGGGTATTGATGAGAGAAAACGGTGGCCAGGGCGAAGGCGCCGGTGGCGTGCCCGGAGGGAAAGGATGAATTGGATCGTTCGGTGGGGCCCTCCGGCCGGTCCCGGTTGACGATGTTCTTCAAACTGTAGGTTATGACGGCCGAGGCGCCGTCGGCCGTCAGCGCCAGCTTGGCGCTCTGCCGGGCTTTCTCCCCGCCGAACAGCCCTACCCCGGCACAGATTGCTATGCCTACTTTGGTATCTCCGGCATCGGTGCAGAACTGCATGGGGCCATCCAGC
This sequence comes from Candidatus Edwardsbacteria bacterium, assembly GCA_018821925.1. Lineage (NCBI taxonomy): Bacteria > Candidatus Edwardsiibacteriota > Candidatus Edwardsiibacteriota bacterium. The sequence continues at coordinate 13,366 of JAHJLF010000039.1, read as the reverse complement.
CAGTCGCGCTGCCAGCGAGTATGGATTTGATCGAACAATCTCTGGTCAAGACTTTCGGCCTGACAGTAACCGGAGAAAGCTGAGGAAGATACCACGAAAAACAGGATCAGGGATATTTTTAATATTTTATTTTTCATCTTTTATGTTTAAAACCCACTCAGGTCCACATGCCCCAAGGCTCCCAGCATGGTTACCGCCTTGATGGGGCAGACCTCGAAGCACAGTCCGCAGCCGATGCACTGGCCGCGCATCACTTTGTGGTGCTCGCCCTTCTTGCCGATGATACAGTCGGTGGGGCAGACCGATTTGCACTGCTGACAGCCGTTGCACTGCAGGCCGATGAAAGCGGTGGGGCGGTTGGGAATGCGGTCCAGATATGATTTTTGCGGGCACTTATAAACGCAGATGGAGCAGGACCGGCACTTCTCATAATCTATTTTTGGCAGGGAGCCGTCCCAGATAATGGCTCCGTAGGGACATTCTTTCAAGCAGCTTCCGCAGGTGGAACAACCCTGCCGGCACTGCCCGGGTAAACCTTCCGATTTGGCCTGGCAGATGCAGGCCAGGTATATCTGCTGGGTCTTGGGGGCCAGCTTCAGGATCCCCTTGGGGCAGGCGTTGGTGCAGCGTCCGCAGCCGGTGCATTTGGAGTAGTCAATCTTGGGCAGGCCCTGGGGTGTCAGGCCGATGGCCCCGTAGGGGCAGGCCGTGATACAATCGCCCAGCCGCAGACAGCCGTAGAGGCATTCCCGGTTCCCTCCATATAACAGCATGGCCCCCCGGCAGCTGTCCACGCCGAAATAATTGAAACGGTTCCGGGCGTTCTCGGTCGAACCCTGACAATCCACAAACGAGGCCACGCTGGACCTGGGCATGACTGTCTCAGCCTGCATTTCGGCCAGTTTGGCCTTGAGGTTCTCGCCGCCGGGCAGGCACCGGCTGATATCGGGCTCGCCCTGGGCCAGCCTTTGGGCATACCCCAGACAGCCGTCCTCCAGCCGGCAAAGCCCGCAGTCCAGGCCGGGCAGAAGTTTCAAGAAACTATCAGTGAATTTTGTAGACATGGCAGAGTCGAGTCCCTAAAATAAAAGAGATATTCCATGATAGGAAAGCCAGAATACCGAGCAGATCAGCAGGTATACCGGCCACCCTTGAAGGGTCCGGCTGAACGATCCCCGCTCGGACTTTTCCCGGAAGAACGATATCAGCAGATTGGATATCATGAAACCCAGGGAGATGCCGATAGCACGGCTCAGGGCGGTCAGAATGCCGTCCGGCGTATAGTGTATCAGCAGCAGGCCGGATCCCAGCACGGCGATGTTTAAAAAATAGAACGGCAGGTGACGGCCGATCAATGATTGCTTGCCGAAGGACCGCTTCATCAGATAGTGCCAGCCCCACATCAACAGCATCAGCAGGGGCAGCTCCAGGGACAGGGCTTTCAGCGGACCCAGCACCAAGTAATGCAGGATCCATGCTGAGAAGCCGAAGACGGCGATCAATATCCCGCCGGCCAGGCTGTATCCCAGGGCCTGAGAGGGCTGGCGCGACATGCCCTCGGCCGAGGAGGGGATCAATCCGAAATTTATCAGCGGCTGATACAGGAACAGGCCGGACAGGAAGGCAATGGCGATATGAGCTGTCATTTTCGGCCTCCCGGGGCTGACATCCGGTAGATTACTATGGCCAGAGCGGTCAGCAGCATCCCGCCGAAAGCCAATCCCAGCATGGGCCAGGGGGGGCGGCTGAAAAGCGGCCCCCCTGCCAGGTAGCCTTTGCCGATCAGCTCCCGCACGAAGGCCACAGCCATCATCACCAGCAGGATGCCGGCTCCCTGGCCGGCGGCGTCGAACACCGCCCGGCCCAAAGAGGTGGTGTGTGAGAAGGCCTGGGCCCGAGAGAACACCACTGGACCGGCGGCCAGAAGATACATGATGATCACCGTGTGTTCGGGAAGATGGGACAGTCTGACGGCAAAAGCGGAGCCGATGATTGCCAGCATCACCGCCGAGGCCAGGGCCATTGCCCACAGGGGTATCCGGTAACGGAATATATCGCCGGCAATGGAGGAGACGATGCTGTTGACAAGTATAAGAGCCAGGCAGATGCTGCCCAGAAAGAAGGCCTGGTCCGTGGTCTGGGTTCCGGCCACTGCCAGGAAAATCCCGGTGCCCGAGAACAATAGGCCGTTCTCGGAGAACAGGTTCTTGATGAAAAGCTGTTGTTTGGTCTCTGACGGTAGCCGCATTAGACATCCGATAGGTGGTTAGATATAAATTTACATCTAAGTATATGTTTTTTATAATTTAAAGTCAAGGCAAAACGAATGCCCTAACGGCAGCTTAGGCAAAGTAGTCGGCCAATGATATTCCTTGACTAATGAAAATTTATAATCTATACTTAAAATCCAATAATCAAATTAGGGAGGGGTAAATGAAGAAGCTATTGATCGCCTGTCTGACAATTCTGGCCTGCCTGCCGGCAGCCGGCCAGGAGAGGAAGGACATCAGCCTGACCGTATATAACAGCGACCTGGGGCTGGTCACCGAGGTCAGGAACCTAAAGATCGGCAGCGGCAAATCGGAGGTCCGGCTAAGCGACGTACCCTCGCAGATCGACCCCACCTCGGTGCACTTCAAATCGCTGACCGCACCGGACAAGGTGGCGATCCTGGAACAGAACTATCAGTTCGACCTGGTCAGCCCGGCCAAATTGATGGAGCGGTATATAGACCAGAAGATAAAGGTGATCTCCTCCCTGGGCAAGACCTACGAGGGAATCCTGATGTCCCACGACGGCTCCAATATCGTGCTCAACACCGGGGGGAACATCATCACCTTGCGGCTGACCGACAACCTGCAGAATATCGAATTTCCCAGCCTGCCCCGGGGGCTGATCACCAAGCCCACCCTGGTATGGCTGGCCGACAACCGGGGTCCCAAGGATCAGCAATGCCAGATATCCTACATGACCGGCGGAATCAGATGGCACGCCGAGTACGTGGCGGTGCTGGATAAGGATGAGAAAAACCTCAACCTGGGGGCCTGGGTGTCGCTGGATAACCGCTCCGGGGCCTCCTACGAAAACGCCAAACTTAAGCTGATAGCCGGCGATGTCAACCGGGTGGAGGCCCGGCCTCAGCGAAGCTACGACCGCATGGCCAAGAGCTCACTGGCCGAGGCCGCTCCGCAGTTCGAGGAGAAGGCTTTCTTCGAATATCACCTGTATACTTTGCAGCGCCGGGCCACGGTGGCCAACAACGAGATCAAACAGGTGGCGCTGTTTCACAACACCGACGTCAAAATAAAAAAGGTCTACATCTACGACGGGGCTTATAACGCCAAGAACATCAGGGTCAACCTGGAGTTCCGCAACGATAAGGCCTCGGGCCTGGGGATGGCCTTGCCGGCCGGGAAAGTGCGCACCTACAAGCGGGACAGCGACGGGACCCAGCAGTTCATCGGCGAGGACATGATCGGCCACTCCCCCAAGGATGAGAAGCTGCGGGTCTTTCTGGGCAATGCCTTCGATCTGGTGGGAGAGAGGAGCCAGAAGGATTACAAGCGGATAAACGACCGCACCCAGGAGCAGACCATCGAAGTGAAGCTGCGGAACCACAAGGATGAAGCGGCTGAGATTGTGGTGGTGGAGCACCTGTCCGGCGACTGGAAGATCACCCAAAACTCCCATAAATACCAGAAGAAGGACGCCCACACCGTAGAGTTCGTCATCCCGGTGGCCAGGGACGGCGAGACGGTGGTGAATTATACCTACCGCAGCAAGTGGTGAGTCTTTTGGCTCTGATTTCAGAAGGACCTCCCCGTAAATCGTTTATTCTACTTGACCTTAAATTCAATTATTGATATAATCACACTTCTTCGTTACATCCGGGAGATATTTTAATGTACGGCCAGTCTAAGATAAAAAAAATGCTCCAGCTGGCACTGTCCGCTTCACGGGCCGATCAGACCGAGGTCTTCATAACCGCCGAGGACTCGGCCCTGACCCGGTTCGCCAATTCCTATATCCATCAGAATGTGGCCCAGCGCAATGGGACCATCTCGGTGCGGGCTATTTTCGGCAAGAAGATAGGGATGGCCTCCAGCAACATACTTACCGAGCAAAGCATCAGGGATACGGTGTCGCAGGCCTGCCGCATCGCCAAGTTACAGCACGATAATCCCGATTTCGTATCCCTGCCAGGCCCGGAGAAGGCCGGCCGCATGGCGACCGATCTTTATGTCGAGGAAACGGCCAAGATCACCCCGGCCCAAAGGGCCGAAGCTGTGGGCAGAATTTGCCGCAAAGCGGAGAAGCATAAGGCCAGGGCTTTCGGGGCCTTCAGCACCGGAACGGTGGAGATTGGCATCGCCAATTCTCTGGGCGTCATGCAGTACAATTGTTCCACCGATGCCAACCTCAACACCGTGGTGATGAGCGATACCGGTTCGGGCTACGGCCAGGGGGCCTCCCGTGATGTAGGAAAGATAAACATCAACGCCATTGCCGACAGCGCGGTCAAAAAAGCGGTGGACAGCCGGAACCCGGTTGACATCAAGCCCGGGCGCTATCAGGTCATATTAGAGGACATGGCGGTATACACCCTGGTGGAGTTTATGAACTACACCGGATTCTCGGCCATGGCGGTACAGGAGGGACGCAGCTTCATCGGCCTGAATATGGGCAAACCTGTGGTCGATACCAAGATCACGATTGTAGACGATCCTTACAATAAAAAGGGCTTTGCCTTTCCCTTCGATTTCGAGGGGGTGCCCAAGCAGAAGGTGACCCTTATAGACAAGGGCATTGCTTGCGGCGTGGTCTACGATTCCTACACAGCGTATAAGGAAAATAAAAAATCCACCGGGCACGCCCTGCCGGCCCCGGCCTACTTTCCCATGGCTCTGAACCTGGAGATGAAGGGCGGCCAGTCATCAATCGAAGAAATGATCAGGACCACCGAGCGGGGCATCTATGTGACCCGGTTCCATTACTGCAACCTGATCGACCCCATGCAGGTCTCCCTGACCGGGATGACCAGGGACGGGACCTTCCTGATAGAAAACGGAAGGATAACCAAGCCGGTCAAGAACCTTCGGTTCACCGAGAGCGTTTTGAAAACCCTGTCGAAGGTATCCGCCATCTCCAAGAAGACCAGCCTGGTAACCGAGGACAATGCTTATGGCAATCGCTTTGCCAACGGGATACGGGTCCCGGCCTTAAAGCTGGAGAGTTTCAATTTCAGCGGGACCACAGAATTCTGATCTTGAATGCAGGACAAAAAATAGAGGAGACCAGTAATTTAATATCTGTATACGATTATCAAAAACGGAGAGATGTCCGAGTGGCCGAAGGAGCACGTCTGGAAAGCGTGTATACCGCAAGGTATCCTGGGTTCAAATCCCAGTCTCTCCGCCAGAATATAGTTTGAACCAGGAAAGCGGAGCGGGAGGGTTCTCCGCCTGTTGTAAGGCATATCTGCAAAGCGGCGGCGGATGCGCCTCGGGCGTAAAATCCCAGTCTCTCCGCCAGATTTAGTCTGAGGAGGCATAAATATTAAGCAGATTACGTTTGGTAAACCAGAATAGACTAAGCGGTAGCGCAAGTGGCAAGGTTAGAACATAGTCGGCAAAATGCGCCAATGAGGGTTTAATGTTATTTGGCTTCGACCGGCAGGCCGGAGTTAAATCTTTTAGGGATGAATATCACTAACAATAGGTCTAAAAATCAATAAATATAAATACAGGTAATTTATGAAAGCTTTGATTACCGGGATCACCGGGCAGGACGGATCGTACCTGGCCGATTTTCTTTTAGAAAAGGGTTACCAGGTCTACGGCATGGTGCGCCGGGCCTCCACCGAGAATTTTGAACGGATCGAGCATATCAAGGACCGGGTTCAACTGGTGCAGGCGGACCTGCTGGACCAGCTTTCCATCATCAATGTGATCAAAGAGTCAAACCCCGACGAGGTCTATAACCTGGCTGCCCAGTCATTCGTTCCCACCTCCTGGGACCAGCCGGTCCTCACCGGGGAGTTCACCGCCCTGGGGGTGACCAGGATGCTGGAGGCCATCCGGCTGGTCAATCCCAAGATAAAATTCTACCAGGCCTCCAGCTCCGAGATGTTCGGCAAGGTCCGCGAGACGCCACAGACCGAGCTGACGCCGTTCTATCCCCGCAGTCCATACGGCGTGGCCAAGGTCTACGGCCATTGGATCACCATCAACTATCGCGAGTCCTACAATATCTATGCCTGTTCCGGCATCCTGTTCAACCACGAATCCCCCAGAAGGGGCAAGGAGTTCGTTACCAAGAAGATCACCGATGCCGTGGCCCGGATCAAGCTGGGCCTGGAGAAGGAGCTCCGGCTGGGGACCATGGATGCCAAGCGGGACTGGGGCTTTGCCGGAGATTATGTGCGAGCCATGTGGCTGATGCTGCAGCAAGAACAGCCCGATGATTTCGTGATCGCCACCGGCCGGACCCATTCGGTGCGGGATTTCTGCCGGATCGCCTTCGAGCATGTCGGTTTGGATTACAACGATTACGTCAAGATCGATCAGAAATTTGTTCGCCCGGCTGAGGTGGACCTGTTATTGGGCGATTCCACCAAGGCCCAGAAGGCCCTGAAATGGAATATCAAGGTGCCCTTTGAGGAATTGGTAAAGATGATGGTAGACACCGATCTGGAAACCTATAAAAGACGGATGAGGTGAGAGTTTTCATCACCGGCATAGAGGGTTTTGTGGGTCATCATCTGGCCGGGCATCTGATAGCTGCCGGGCATGAGGTCTCCGGGAGTTATTTCGATGAGCCTGCGGTGGGAGATCTCAACGGCCGCTGCACCCTTTTCCGGATAGACCTGCGAAGCGGGGAGGGGCTGCACCAGGCGCTGGCATCCGCCAGACCGCAATGCCTGTACCACCTGGCGGCCCAGAGCTCTCCGGCCCTGTCTTTTAAAAAACCGGTGGACACCTTTGAGATAAACGTCATAGGCCTAGTGAACCTGCTGGAGGAAGCCCGGAACACAGTCCCGGAATGCAAAGTAATCATGGTCAGCTCCTGCGAGGTCTACGGGCTGACCAATACTCCTGACCCGGTAAAAGAGGACTACCCATATAACCCCGCCAGCCCCTATGCCGTCAGCAAAATATCCCAGGAGCAGCTGGCCATTCAGTATTTTCATACTTATAAAATGAACACCGTGGTGGCCAGGCCTTTCCCGCATACCGGGCCGGGACAGCCGGAGATGTTCGCCCTGCCCAGTTTTGCCAGGCAGATAGCCGGGATCACAAAGCACGGGAGCGACCCGGTGGTCCTGGTGGGCAACTTAAGCGCCCGGCGTGATCTTTCCGATGTCAGGGATATAGTGCGGGCCTACGGCCTGTTGGCAGAAGCGGGCCTGTCCGGGGAGATCTACAACGTATGCTCGGGCAAGAACATCACTATTCAGCAGGCTCTGGAGATGTTGATAAAGATTTCGGGCAAAAAAATAGAGGTTCGAACCGACCCCCATAGGTTCCGTCCCCTGGACATCCCGATATTGTGGGGCGATAACAGCAAGATCAGGCGGCAGACAGGCTGGCAGCCGGAATATGAGATCGAGCAAACACTGAAGGAACTTCATCAGTACTGGCTGGACCGGGTATAATCGATAATTGTCGATTGAAACTCTGGCGGTAGGAAATCTTAAAATTACTTCTCCCAAAATAATTAATAGGGGTAATTATGAAAAAGTTAATAGCAATAATTCTTATCGTTGAAACTTTATATTTTGTTGGTTCATGTGGTAAAAGCACTCCAACTTCTGCTACGGATGAAACGGCAACGCCCACATCTGCATTACTCCCTCTTACACCAGGAACATGGTGGAAATATGAATTTCCGGATACTCTTAACTTTGGTGGTACAGACTCTTTATTGGTTACAGTAAGTGAAAACATTATTTCAGGCACAGATACAACAGTTAATCTATCTGTTAGTTATACCAATGCCGATAATCCCACCTCAATATCCATAAAAAAGGCAAATTTAAATTTCCTGGCAAAATATGAACAATATAATATAGACCAATATTTGTATTATCTTTCAACAGATCAAGTTCGTGATTTGGTTGTCGGAAAAAAATGGCAAATTAACAGTGATTCTGTTTTTTCCGGCCATACATTTTCCTATCTTATAGATACTTTAACTATAGTGGGTATAGAAACCATAATTAATGCAACAACTACTTATAATAACTGTTATAAAATTGAAATGAAACGATATAGCAAATATTTATGGACTTCTCTGTGGGGTGAAACTAAATTATTCACTGGTTGGGTAGCCCCTCATATTGGTATAGTGAAAGGAACAATGGTAAATTTCTCGGATGGTAAAACTATGGAGATAAAATTAAAGTCATATCTAATTAAGTAACTATTTAAAATAAATGAGATGATTATGATCGAAGGCGTCAAGACAAAAAAACTGAAGGTCATTCCCGATGAGCGCGGGCGGCTGATGGAGATATTACGCTGCGACGAGGAGGTCTTTGAAAAGTTCGGACAGGTCTACCTGAGCACCACCTATCCCGGAGTGGTCAAGGGTTGGCATTATCATAAGGTCCAGACTGACAACATCGTCTGCGTAAAAGGCATGCTGAAGCTGGTGCTGTTCGACAACCGGGAAGGCTCGGCCACCAACGGCGAGGTCAACGAGTTTTTTATCGGCGAGCATAATCCCATGCTGGTGCAGGTTCCCAAGGGCGTCTACCACGGATGGAAATGCGTTTCCAACGAGGAGGCTATGGTGATAAACTGTCCCTCCGAGGCCTATAATTATTCCCAACCCGACGAGTACCGGGTCGATCCTCATAAGAACGATATCCCCTATAAGTGGGAGCGCAAGGACGGGTAGCTCCGGGATCTGATTACAGGGAACAGATTATTAGGAACGGAAAACGCTAAACTGTAAACATCTACTGTATCAATCATGGCCAAAACAATTTTAGTGACCGGCGGAGCGGGGTTCATCGGCAGCAATTTCGTCCGCTTGATGCTCTGTAAATACCCCGATTATAATATCATCAATCTGGACAAGCTGACCTATGCCGGAAACCTGGAGAACCTTAAGGATATCCAATCCCACAAGAATTACCGGTTCGTCCATGGCGATATCTGCGATGCCCAGTTGGTCGAGGGCCTGATGCCGGGGGTGGAATGGGTGGTCAACTTCGCCGCCGAGACACATGTGGATCGCTCGGTGGACGATCCTTTCGTCTTCACCCAGACCAACGTCATCGGCACCCACACCCTGCTGGAATATGCCCGCCGCCATCAGGTTAAGCGGTTCATCCAGATCGGGACCGATGAGGTCTACGGCAGCGTGGAGACAGGTTCTTCCGTTGAGACCGATATCCTTGATCCCCGCAGCCCCTACTCGTCGTCCAAGGCGGCCGGGGATCTGCTGGCCCTTTCCTATCACACCACCTTCGGAATGGATGTCCGGGTCACCCGCTGCACCAACAATTACGGGCCCTTCCAATTCCCGGAGAAGCTGATCCCCTTCTTTGTTACCAACGCCCTGGAGGACAAGGAGCTTCCCATCTACGGCGACGGCCGGAACGTCCGGGACTGGCTGTATGTGGAGGATCACTGCCAGGCCATAGATTTCATCCTGCACCACGGGCAGGCCGGGGATGTCTACAATATCGGTGGCGGCCAGGAGATGGAAAATATCCAGATTACCGATATCATCCTGAAGGAGTTGAACAAGCCGGCCAGCCTTAAAAAATACGTCAAGGACCGGCCGGGACACGATAGGCGCTATTCGCTGGATATCACCAAGATAATGAAGCTGGGCTGGAAACCGAAATATACTTTCTCTACGGCAATCAAAGAGACCATAAAATGGTATAGGGAGAACGAAACGTGGTGGCGCAACATCAAAGAGGGCAAACGGGAGTTCAATGATTTTAAGGACCGCTGGTACAAGGAAAGATGACAATAAACTTTAAAATATATTATTAAGGTGTACCCCCATGGATCTTAAACAAAAAATTGAGACCCGCCGCGCCAGAATAGCAGTAATAGGCCTGGGTTATGTTGGTTTGCCTCTGGCGGTGGAGTTTGCCAAAGCTGGGTTTGAGGTGATCGGCATTGATCTGGACCCCAGGAAGGTTGCCAGCATCAATCGGGGGAAGAATTACATCATCGATGTCGATGACCAACAGCTGAAGCAGGTGATTTCCCAAGGCAAGCTTAAGGCCACCACCGACTACAGCGTTCTTAAGAAATGTGATGCCGTTCATATCTGCGTTCCCACGCCGTTCACCGCCACCAAGGACCCCGACATCAGCTACATAATCAGATCAGCCGAGGGGATCGCCAAACATCTTCACCAGGGGATGCTGGTCATCCTTAAAAGCACCACCTATCCGGAGACCACCACCAAGGTGGTCAAGCCGATACTGGAGAAGACCGGCCTTAAGGCCGGCAAGGATTTTTACCTGGCCTTCTCTCCGGAGCGGATAGATCCCGGCAACCAGAAATTCACCACCGCCACCACCCCCACCGTGGTGGGTGGATATACTCCGGCCTGCGGTCAGATGGCCAAGCTGATGTACGGACAGATCATCGAGAAGATAGTGATGGTCTCCTCGCCGTCCACCGCTGAGATGACCAAATTGCTGGAGAACATCTTTCGCAGCGTCAACATTGCTCTGGTCAACGAGCTGGCTTGTCTGTGCGAAAGAATGGACCGGGTGGACATGTGGGAGGTGGTGGATGCCGCCGCCACCAAGCCCTACGGCTTTATGCCATTCTACCCCGGGCCTGGGCTGGGCGGACACTGCATTCCCATCGATCCCTACTACCTGTCCTGGAAGGCCAAGGAGTACGATTTCCATACCGATTTTATCGAGCTGGCGGCCGAGACCAACGAGAATATGCCTTATCATGTGGTCAACAAGGTGATTGAAGCTTTGAGCGATAATGGAATGGCAGCCTCCAAATCCAAGGTGCTGGTGCTGGGGGTGGCTTTTAAGCGGGATATCGACGATGTCCGCAGTTCTCCGGCCATCAAGGTTATCGAACTTCTGGCCCCCAAGGTGAAATCTCTTATCTACAACGACCCGTTCGTGCCGGAGCTGGAGACCGGATGGAAAAAAATGAAATCAACCAAGCTGACTCAACAACTGATTAAATCGGTTGATTGCATTCTGATCACCACTGATCATACAAGTTATGATTTTAACATGATTGTCAAGAATGCCAAGCTGGTGGTTGACACCCGGAATGCCACCAAGAAGATAAAAAGCGGCAAGGTGGTCAAGATCGGCCGCAAATAATCGCTTTGGGCAAAGACACCCGAACATCAAGGGTGTCTTTTTTATTGAATAATTTGCTTGACAAAAAGCTGTTTTTGGGATAAAATCTTGTAAAGTTTAACATTATGAGGGAAAACAAGTTGCTGTATTAAAGTTTGTGGCCCGGTCAATCAATTATAGTCATGCTTTTTTGTTGTTTTAGTTGATTGCCTTTTTGCTCCAAATTTTAATATGGCGCCCAATAAATTCCCAAATTAAATTTATAATTTGGCCGGGCGCCGGTAGAAGCGTTCCGGCCATTTTTTTATGTCCTTAATATAAGCGGAGGCAGCATGTCAATTAAGATCAACCTTATTTCGGCGGTATTTCTGGCCGCGCTGGCCGGCGTGGCCTGCTCCCAACAGCGGTCTGATGGCCGGGATCCCTACCAGATGCGGAACCAGCCCATGATGAAGGTCCAGGTGCTGGGCCAGGTCCGCACACCGGGCATATATTCCCTGCCGGTGATGGACCGGGTCTCGTCCGCCATGGCCGCCGCCGGCGGCACCAACGAACAGGGCTCTCCCCGCAGCATCCAGCTTGTCCGGCAGGGCCGGATGATAGACACACTGGACATGTATTATTACTTATACAAGAACCAGCAGTCCGAGAACCCGATGCTGGAGGACGGGGATATTATCTTCGTTCCGGTTAACGACAACAACATCAAGGTGGTGGGACAGGTATTCCGTCCCGGGATATTCGAGGTCAAGCCGGGCGAAAGATTGATGGATATCATCGAGATGGCCGGGGGCATCACCCCGGTGGCCACCAAGGAGGAGATCAAGATCGAGAATGTGGCCACGCCGGAGGTGGTCCAGAGCATCAGCTATCGGGGGCTTTTTATCGACGGCGACCAGTCTCTGAACGTTCTCTTGAAAGAGGGCGATATCGTGACGGTGCCCACCGCACCCACCTCGGTGACTGTGGTGGGAGCGGTCCAGAAGGGCGGGACCTTTGTTTTTGAGCCGGGCACGGTCTTAAGTTACTACCTTGGGATGGCCGGCGGCTACGGGGAGCGGGCCAGCACCGGCAATATCAAGATAAACCGCTGGGGCGGTAAAAGCCTGAAAGCCAGGGAGGATACCCCCATCGAACCCGGAGATGTGGTCATCGTGGGTGAGATGCAGATCAAGGGCTGGCGGGATTATCTTTCGGTGTCCGGCCAGCTGATCACCATGTTCTATATCGTCTGGACAGTGGCCAATTAAATTTTATTTTCCTAGATTCAGTTGCATAGTGAAAAGGATGAATTCATATTTGCCACTGCTTTGCCCCAGTTGTTGCCGTAGTGGCAAAGGGAATGATGACGAAATGACGAAAAACGCTAAATTATGATAAACAGCATTACGGTTATCTCTGAAAAAAACACCTGAATACAATGAAAGGGCATTGTGCAAAATAGATATATAGCATTAAGACGAAGGGCCTTTGGCGAGTCATTGCCACTCGACCAGTATCTGATGAGCATCATCAAAGATCATCCTACCCATGGGTTTCTTCAGAATCCTGCCGGTCAAAACGTTTTCCTGTATCTGACAAAGTATGTCAGAGATTTTACGGAAAGTTATTTTTCCCGGGACATCGGCCAACTTTCTATTCTCGACTGGGGCTGCGGCAAAGGGCATGTTACATACCTGCTGCGTAAGCTGGGGGCCCGTCCAATCAGCTGTGACCTGAAATGCGACAGGGGTGATTCCAGTTTCGGGCAGGATGTGCCGATAATAATAGATCAGGGGTTAAGGGTCGAACCCTTAAAACATGAATATCTTCTGCCGTTCGATAACGCATCCATGGATATTGTGCTGGGTTTTGGTGTCTTGGAGCATGTTCCTTACGACACAAACTCGCTAATGGAGATAAACAGGATCCTTAAACAAGGAGGAATATTTTTTTGTTTCAATCTGCCGTATATCCTATCATGGACACAAAGATTATGCCGTTTGAGAGGCGATTATTATCATGACCGTTTATATAATAAGCGAAAAGTAAATACAATGCTCAGCACTTCTGGTT
>JAHJLF010000038.1 GCA_018821925.1 Candidatus Edwardsbacteria bacterium | reverse complement strand
CGGGGTGAAAAGAGTGAAGTCCGGCCTTGATGCCCAAGTGCTGTTTTTGAGACAGATCGGAATCGCTTGCCAGTATTCGCTTGGCTTCCTCCCGGGCCGGGGCGATCAAGGCGGCATCTTTGGCTAGATCGGCGATCTTCAGTTGGGGCAGGCCGTGCTGCCGGGTGCTCCAAAATTCCCCCGGGCCCCGCAGTTCCAGGTCCTTCTCGGCGATTTTAAAACCGTCGCTCATGCTTTGCATGGTGTCCAGCCTTTGCCTGGCCTCGGGCGTCAGTTTTGGCCCGGCCATCAAGATGCAGTATGATTTATGGCTGCCCCGGCCGACCCGGCCCCTTAGCTGGTGCAGCTGGGACAAGCCGAATCTTTCGGCCTGCTCGATGAACATGATATTGGCGTTGGGGACGTCTATTCCCACTTCGATGACGGTGGTGGAGACCAGAATATCCACCTTATGATTCCTGAAATCTTCCATCACCGACTGGCGTTCCTCGGTTGACAGCTGGCCGTGCATCAAACCCACCCGGCGGTCCTTGAAAATATCCTGGGACAGAGTGCGATGCATCTTGATGGCGGCCTTCAACTCGATTTTGTCCGACTCCTCGATCACAGGATAGACCACGTAAGCCTGTCTTCCCTGCGACAATTGTTGTTCCATGAATTCGTACACCTTTGAACGGTTGGTCTCGGCCGTCCATTTGGTGGTTATCTTCTGTCTTCCCAGGGGAACCTGATCTATGGTGGAAACGTCCAGGTCTCCATATACGGTCATAGCCAGGGTCCTGGGTATGGGCGTGGCGGTCATGACCAGGGTGTGGGGATATTTGCCCTTGAAGCGGAAAGCCGCCCGTTGCCTTACGCCGAAGCGGTGCTGTTCGTCGATTATTGCCAGGCCCAGGCTGGCAAATTCGACGGATTCCTGGATCAATGCCTGGGTGCCCATACAGACGCTTATCCCGCCGTCGCTCAGCCCCTGATAGATTTTGCTCCGTTCCTTGTTTTTGATCTTGCTGGTCAGCAGGGCTGAGGTTATATCCAATTTGCTCAGCCAGGGGCGCAGGGTATTGTAATGCTGTTCGGCCAGCAGTTCGGTAGGAGCCATCAAACTGGCCTGGGTCCCGCCCTTTACCGTTTGTATTATAGCAGCCAGGGCCACAATGGTTTTGCCGGAGCCTACATCGCCCTGAAGCAGGCGGTGCATGGGCCTGGCCCGGCCGATGTCAGTTGATATCTCTCCGATCACCCGTATTTGAGCCTCGGTCAGCGTAAAGGGGAGGATGGAGGAGAAATCTTTTCCCCAATCAGATGATTTTATAATGGCGCCGACCCCGTGTTCCTGCAAGGAGTTCTTCTTAAGAAAAAGGATCAGTTCCAGATAGAGCAATTCCTCAAAGGCTAAGCGGTGGTGGACTTGATCTAATATTTCCAGAGAATCCGGGAAATGTAGCTGGGCGATTGCATGTCGTATGCCCATCAGGTTTTTTGCTTCGATAAGTTCCGGGGGCAGGGGTTCTGTGATCTCGTCCAGGTATCCTTCCAGGGCAGACTTGATTACCTGCCTGATCTGTTTGGTCGAAAGTCCGCTGGTGGCGGGATGGAGGGGAACGATCCTCCCGGTGTGGATCAGCTCGGCCTCCTCACTGTCCAGCAGCTCATATTCCGGATTGGACATAGACAGGCCGTGGTCGGACAGTACCTGTCCCGAGACCACTATGCCGTCACCTATCTGGAAGCGGTCCTTCAGGTAGGACTGGTTGAACCATTTGCACAGCAGGTAGCCGGTGTCGTCGCTCACCAGCAGATTGAAGATGGTGAAATTGCGCCTGGTGCGGACCAACCCCTTGTCGGACACCTGGCCAAATACAGTAATATTTTCGCCGATCCGGATATCATGGATGTTTTTGATAAGGCTGCGGTCTAAGTATCTCCGGGGAGGGTAATACAGCAGGTCCCTTACCGAAGCTATTCCCAGCTTATTGAAAAGCAGGGCCCGTTTGGGCCCCACTCCTTTTAAATATTGAATATTTGATTCAAGCATTTTCTTGCAAACGAGACCAACCGAAAGCGATTCGATTGGTCATAATAATCCTTATTTCCATCTATATTGATCTTTTGCCGATATTTCCCAGCACCTGGCGGGCGATCTCCTTTAAGGTCTCAAAAACGCCGATGCCCTGGCTGGCCACGGCCTCGAAATCGGACAAATTATTGTCGTTCAGCTGTGACTTCAATTCGTCCAGGGATACGATATTGGGCAGGTCCCTTTTATTATATTGAATGACCAGCGGTACGGTGTCTATGGAGAGGGACATCTCGGCCAGGTTTTCCTTTAAATTGGCGAAACTGGCCAGGGTGTCCTCGTACCGTTCCCGCTGGGAATCGGCCACGAATACTATACCGTCGACGCCCCTCAGCACCAGCTTGCGGCTGGCGTTGTAGAACACCTGGCCGGGGACGGTGTATAAATGAAATTTGGTTTTATATCCCTGGATGGTTCCCAGGTCCAGCGGCATGAAATCGAAGAACAGGGTGCGGTCCAGTTCGGTGGCCAGCGATATCAGCTGGCTCTTGGCCTGGGGATCCACTTTCTGGTATATCTGCCGGAGGTTGGTGGTCTTGCCACCCAGACCGGGACCGTAAAAAACGATTTTACAACTGATCTCACGGGAGGCTCGGTTGATAAGGGCCATAAACTGTCGCTTTACTTTAATTTATAAAACAATTCCAGATATTTCCGGGCCGATGCCTCCCATGAATAATCGCAGGACATGGCCCTGGCCATCAGCTGACGCCACAAAGGTGGATCCTCATAAAGATCCATGGCTCTGGCGATCGCCCCGGAAAAAGCCGCTGGGGAATATTCATTAAAAGTGAATCCGTTGGCTTTTTGAAGGCCCTGGTGGTAATCGACCACGGTATCGGCCAGGCCGCCGGTGTTCCTGACTATGGGTATGGCACCGTATCTTAGAGCTATCAACTGCCCCAGACCGCAGGGCTCATAACGGGAGGGCATCAGAAACATATCCGAGCCAGCATAGGTCAGGTGGGCCATTTCGTTGTCAAAGGCCAGCTTCAGGCCGAGTCGTTCCGGATGCTGCTGCTTCCGGTTGGTAAGCAGTTCATGGTATCCGATATCTCCGGTGCCCAGAACTGCGATATCCAGATTGCTTTCAAATAAACGGGGCAGACATTCGGCCATTATATCCAGGCCCTTTTGAGCGGACAGCCGCGAGACCATTCCCAATAGGGGTTTTTCGGCCTGGTATTCCAGGCCGAATCTCTTGCAAAGAAGCCTTTTAGCGATCTGTTTGTTGGCAAAATCCGTTGCATCGTACCTGGCCGGCAGAAACCCGTCGGTTCGAGGGTTCCACTCTGAGTAATCTATGCCGTTGATGATCCCGGTAAGTTTGTGCTGCAGGATATTCAACAGCCCGTGCAGGCCGCATCCGAACTCCGGGGTCAGTATCTCCCGGGCATAATTGGGGCTGACCGTGGTGATGTGGTCGGAGAACGACAAGCCACCCTTTAAAAAATTCATCTTGCCGTAGAATTCAAGGCCGTCAATGTGGAAGATGGACCAGGGCAGACCGGCCGTAAGCATGGTTTCGGGCGGAAATAACCCCTGGAAGGCCAGATTATGGATAGTGAAGACCGTTCTGGCATCCTTGAAAACGGGGTTATTGTCATAAATATTCTTGAGATAAACCGGGATCAGGCCACTCTGCCAATCGTGGCAATGGATGATATCAGGGTTTAGCCCAAGCCGGATGATCAACTCCAGCGAGGCCCGGGCAAACAGGATGAACCTCTGGGCGTTATCATGATAATCGCCCAGGGCTGTGCCATACAGTTCTGGGCGGTTGCTGAAATATGGGTGGTCTATGAGGTAGGTGGTGACACCGGTAACGGCTCGGGAACTGAGGACATTTATCTTCTCTCTATTGTGGCCTATCGGAACGTCGAATTCGATGCCGGTCGGTTCAAGCGGCATCTTATTTTTATCGATAGCCTGATAAGACGGCATGATGGCAATGGACCGATGCCCCGCTTGTTGGTACATCTGGGCCAGGGAGCCGGCCACATCGGCCAGCCCTCCGGTTTTGGCAAAGGGGACCATCTCGGAAGAGATGGTTATGATATTCAACGGTCGTTCGGTCAACTTATATCGATCTCCCTTAAGAAAGCAGCCGCCTCCTCCGGCGGGGTGGGATTTATATAAAATCCGGTGCCCCTTTCAAATCCTGCCACCCTGGTCAAGCGTGGCATGATCTCTATATGCCAGTGATAGTGGTCAATTTTGGGCCGATCACAGGGGGCGGTGTGGAGGACCAGATTATAGGGCGGGGTGTTGACCGAGCGATTCATGCGCAATAGCGTTCCTTTAAGGATTTCGGCTAGTATTTTCAGATCAGGAACGGCACTGTCCTCAAAAGTGGATAGATGATTCTTTGGCAATATCCAAGTCTCGAAAGGAAACCGGGCGGCATAGGGGACGATACTGATGAATCTGTCGTTCTCAATGACCAGCCGGCGGGTATCCTCGATCTCCTGCTTGATGATATCACAGAAAACGCAGCGTTCTTTGTATTTATAATATTCCAGGGATCCCTCCAATTCCTCCTTGATGGTCTTGGGGACGATGGGTGTGGCGATCAGCTGGGAATGGCTGTGCTCCATGGTGGCCCCGGCCCGGAACCCCTGGTTTTTGAAGATCATCAGATATTTCAGCCTGGTATCGCGCTTCAAATCCTGCATCCGGGCCACAAAGGCCTGCAGTAGCTCCGCGATGTGGTCCGTCTCCATATCGGCCAGATGAAGGTCATGCACCGGGCTTTCGATAAAAATCTCATGGGCTCCAATGCCGGTCATTTTGTCGTAAAGCCCTTCGCCGGATTTATCCAACTGGCCTTCAACCCGGAGGGCCGGGAACTTGTTGGGCACTACCCGGAGCTGCCATCCCGGGCCGTTGGGAGGAGAACCGGGCGGCCGGACGGCCATGATCTCCGGAGGAGTAAGCGACTCGTTGCCGTAGCAAAAGGGACACCCGCCTTTCTTGGCTGGCTCAGGAACCACTTCGTAATCAACCGGCCGTTTGCCTCTTTCGGTGGAGATGATGACCCAGCGGCCGATGATGGGATCTTTTCTTAATTCAGGCATAATTATATATTTATTGCTGAAAGTCTTATGGTTATTATAGCCTAATCCTTTTACCAAAGTCAATAAATAAGAGGCTGGATAGGTTACCAGCCTCTTATTTATATTGTGGGAAAGTCTTTTACTTACTTTCTGGGTTTAGCCTTCTTTGGGAGTTTTCTCTTGGGCTCCGGTTTTTCAACAGGTTTGTCTTCCATCTTGGCCGGCTCTGGGGCTTCGATAAAATATTCTATCTTGGCCTCTTCCTTTAGCCTCTTCAACAATCCGTCATAAAGGGCCTGCTGGCGCTCTTTCTGGAGCTGCCCGCTTATCTGGGCCTGGACCTGCTGAAAATCCCTGACTCCGGCCTTGATCTTATCATCGATGCGATAAATGGCGTATTTGGCAAAATATTTGACCGGCTTGGTAGTATATTTTCCGGCCTTCAGGCTGGAGGCGGCCTTGAAAATTTCAGGCGACAAATCGCCCTTGGCCACCAAGCCCAGATCGCCGCCCTTGTCCTTGCTGGCATCCAGGGATTTCTTCCCGGCGATGGTGCTGAATGATTCGGGCGCCGCTTTGATCTCCGCGATTATTTTTTTGGCTTCGTCCGCGGTCCCGGTTACGATCCAGCTTAGATGCAATTTCTTACCTTCCTTTTTCTCCAGCTTGATCACTGCATAGCGGGGCTCGGTCGGGATCACCTTGGTATATTTGCTCTTGGCTGTCTTGAACAGGGCCGGCTCCGGCGAGGGTTTCTGATCCTTGTTGATCAGTCCCAAGCTGCCGTTGCTCCGGGCATTGGGAGCCGTGGAGTATTTGGCCACCAAAGTATCAAAGGGTTGGCCTTTTTTGGACTTCAATTCCTGGTATATCTTCTGGGCCTGGGCATAGTTGTCAACCTCGATCTGGCTGGCCCTCACCTGCTCCGGGGTCTGATACTCCTTGATATTCTTTTTGTAGTAATTCTTTATTTCCTTGTCGGAGGGCTGGGCCTTTTGGATGACTTCCTGGTCATATAAACCCCTGATCAGCAGATTCTGCTCGGTATCCTTGATGCGCTGGAAGGTCTCCGGGTTGTTGATGATGCCCTGCTTCTGAGCCTCGGCGTAAAGCAACTGGCGTTCGATGATCTGATCCAGGAACTTTTTCTGTCCGGCATCGCCCTCGAACTGGGCCCGGTAGTGGGAGGGGACCTTCTCCATCTCGGCATCCAGCTCCAGCTTGGTCATGGGCTGTCCGTTGATAATAGCGGCGTATTCCTTGAAATTCTTGTTGAAACAGCGGCCGACCCCGTCCAGAGAAAGGCTGTCTATGCCGGGGATGTCGGATTTGGCGTTTTTATAATCGGTGACCACCTTCTGGTAGTTCTCGGCGGAGGTCTGGAAATTGTTGGACCGCTCGTAGGCCAGGGCCAGATAATAGGTGTAATCCTTGGCCCTTTTCGACTTGGGGTAGCTCTCCATAAGCTTATGATATGCGGAGACGGCCTGGGGATAGTCCTGATATTTCAAGCTCAGCTGGGCCATCTGCGATAATAACATCTCGGGGTCTTCTTTGGTGACTTTGTCTTTGGCGGCCAGGGTGCCTGCCGTGGTTAAGGCTAGTGCCAAAATAAGCGCAAAGGTTTTCTTAAAGACCATAGTGGGCTCCTTCATTAGGTTTGTGTTATTGGTTACTATTGATTGGTAAAATTGTGTTACTGGCAGAACAGGTGCATCACCGCTCCCGAGGCCAGGGGTATCCTGATGTTGTCATCCAAAGGGATGGGCAGAATTTCCACCACCACCGCGGCCACTGCCCCGACGGCCATTTCCCAAAAGGTAAGGTCGGTCCCCGGCAGGTGCATTATTATCAGGCCTATGATCAGGCAGCCCGCCAGCCCGGCTCCGGCGCCCTCAAATGATTTTTCAAAGAATTTGGTCCGGCCGACGCTCCGACCCACCAGGGCCGCCAGCGAATCCCCGACTATCAGATAGGAGATGGCCAGTATGGCAATGGAATCCCTGAAAAGCGTAAAACAGGCCAGGGATGAGAGCATCAAATAGGTGGCCCCGGTGAGGGCCGAGATCTCGTGTTTTCTTAAAAGGGGGCCGAATATATCCAGAAAAATTATTTTAATGAACAGGTGTTTCAGGCGGATGATATCTACCACCAGGATGGCCACTGCGACGGCGGCGATTATCCATTTGGCCAGGGTGGTCTGGTGGAGCAGCATGAAGACATAGTATAGAGCCGGAAGGGCCAGGCCGGCCAGTATGTGGAACGCCTTGCGTCGTATTTCACGTTGAATGATCATCAGGCGGATTCAAATCCAAATTGTCAAAATGTGAATGCACCGGAGAGCCGGGTGGAGCTTTCCAGATATTTATGGGCCATATAGGCGTAATCGAAATTGAAGCGTCCCAATTTCAGTCCGGCTCCGGCGGTAAATCTACCCTGATCCCCGCCCAATCTTAAGGCGATCCTTTTTTTCAGCCAGTATTCCAGGCCCAGATGAAGATCCAGGCTCATGCTTCCCAGATGGTAAGTGGCGGCAGATTGCCGTCCCTCAAATCTGAAATCGCCGCCCAGGGCCAGGGCCAGCGGCCTTTCCCCGGCGATGGAGGGGTGGTAGGACGCTCCCAGCCTTGCGGTGGGAGTGATCACCTCCTTGGTGCCGTTATCCCAGGCCAGATAGGTGGTGGTTAGGTCCTGCAGGTTTAGGCCTAATTTTATCTTTTCCCTCCAGGCGGTCATCAATCCGGCATCGATCCCCAATCCCCAGGCCGAGCTGGGCCCCACCGATTTATTGACGAATTTCAGGTTCAGGCCCCAGCGGGTGTTCTGGGTATATTTGCGGCTATAATTCAACAGTAAGGCCGATTCCACATCATCATTGTAGGTGATCTTGGAATAATCCAACCGCTCTCCGGCATCCATTATACCATTATTGTTAAGATCTATCAACGCCTCGCTGGTGTAGGGAATGTCCTTTACCGATAACCGGATATATACCAGCCCCAGGGCATATTGCCCCATCGGCCGGGAATAACCCAGGGCATCGTGGGCCACCAGCGAACCGAAATTGTTGGAATGAGCGAAGATTAGCTGATGGCTGGCCGATGAGGTCCCGGCCGGGTTCCAGTAGCCGGCAAAAGCATCATTGGCGATGGATACATAAGCTCCGCCCATACCCATGGCGGCCGATCCCAGCCCGACATTCAGAAATTCCCCGGCGTATTTTGAGGCCATAGCCGGGAGGGGCAGGGATAAGAAGAAAAAAATGAGAATTTTAATTGTTTTGGGTATCATCACTTTAGACAATAGATATATCAGGATAGTTTAAGATGTTTTAACATTTAATGATAATTCATAAAAGCTTATTTGTCAAGATGTAACGATAATTTTAAACCACTCGAATAGTTCCTTTTAGTAGTCGTAGAGAAGCTCTTGACAAATCGCAAATATTCCGGGTCGGAGCTGATGTCACTTTTAAGCCGGATCATTTTTACATCCGGCAGCCCGGGCATACTGTCCTTGTTGGTCAATAGGGCTATGGGAAAATCGGGGAGGGCGGAAGTGAAATTATTGACAGCCGTTATTTCCGAGGCGGACAGGCTGTCTCCGGCGATTATCAATAACTTGGAATACTTATAGCCCAACGACGGAACGAGACTATCCAGGGCCGTTCGGTTGGGCACCAGGCCGTTCTGCCTAGCCAGTTTTCCGGCGGATATCGCTTTTGCCGAGTTGTTTCTGCCGGGCTGCACCGCGATCAGCAGGTCGCCGCCGGCCCTGAACGATTGGAGCGGGCGGAAAGGGTTCTCGGCATAGGGGTGGGGGTAATAACTGAAGACCACCACCTGGTCCCGGTGGTCATCGCTTCCCCAGGTGAGACGGTAGGCCGCCAATCCATTGGCCGGCGATCTTCCCAGGATGATGGCAGTGTCAGTGGTGCTATCGGCGAGCTCAACGACTCGGATTTTGCCGGGGCTGGCATTGGTCAGGGGTTCTATGATGATCTTTTCCAAAGGCCGCTTGAGCTTTATATGAAGCCCGGTTTTCCCGGCTTCGGAGATCATCCTTGCTTCCAGAGGCAATGTGCCCAGTTCCTGCCTGAGCTTAGAAAAGGCCGCGGCTCCCACGATCAGCCACTCCTGGCTGGTGTGGGGACCCTTGCGGCCCCGGATGCCGCGGAACATGTCGTGCCAGAAAAGCCCCTTAAGCCGTCCTCCGTCGGAGGTGCCCTTGATGGCGTCGGTCAGGCGCCAGTAGAATTCCTCCGGGGCGGGAGGGATGACGCTCTTCTGCAGCAACACCCAGTCTATCTGCTGGCCGGCCATCATCTGAACCTCATTGCCTTTGAGGTACTTCGACCAGACATTGGTCATCTCTAAGCACTGCTGGGCGTTGGATTCGTAGATCATCATGGCATCCAGGTCCAGCCCGGCATCGTTCATCATCGGCGGGTCCTGGCCGTGCTCATGGCCCTTGTCCCAGCCCAGGGTAAAGCCCCACACCGGCTTGCTTACCCCGGCCTCGGCGATCAGCCGCTCCACCGCGGTGGCCGAGCGGTGGGCCTGCCACCACTGCCAGCGGGCCCGGATGGGCTTATCGGACATCGGTTTTACCTGCCGGGCTACCCACAGTATCCGGTCCTTTTTGCTCCACTTGTTCCAGCCGGGCGGTTTTTCGATATTCATCTGCTCCACGAATTCGTCCACCGTCTCGAATCCGCCGGCCCCCGGACGGATGTAATCCAGCCCGATGAAGTCCACATTGGGGTCTTCCTGCAGCAGTTTTAATATTTTTACAATATCGGCCCGCCGCTTGACATCGTCCAAGTTGACATGGT